>NZ_JBFUCB010000586.1:0-3817 GCF_056405435.1 Rhizobacter sp. P1_G5
GTCATCAGGTCGCCGTGCGAGTAGGCGTACTTCACCGTCGTCTGGATCGGCACGGTGTTCGCACCGGCCTTGGCGTTCACCGATTGCACGGCTTCGGTGATCCGGCCGCGTGGGTCGTACTTCACACGGGCGAAGCCGCTGGGGTGATCCACCCGGCTGAGCCGGCCGATGCTGTAGGTGTAGTCCGCGCCGGTGAGGTCCCAGCTCCACGTGATGGTCTGGCTGGCCTGTCCGCTCTGGCTGTAGACGACGCTGGTCGGCCGCCCTTCCAGGTCGTAGGTGTAGGTCTCGGTGACGCCGCGGCTGTCGGTGCGGGTCTTCAGCCGCCGGGCTGCGTCGTAGGTGATGTTGGTGATGCCGGTGTCCGGGCTGATCAGCTGCGTCGCATCGCCGAAGCCGTTGCGCGGGTATTGCGTGACCAGGTTGCGCGGGTCGGTCACCTTCGTCGGCCTGCCTCCTCCGTCGTACTCGATCGCAGTCTTGCCGTTCCGCGGATCGGTCAGTTCCTTCACGCGGTACTGCGCGTCGTAGCTCGCCTTGTTCTGCAGGTTCAGGCTGTTCGGGGCCTTCGTCACCTTGGTGGGATTGCCCTCGGCATCGTATTCGTAGGTCGTCACCGGAATGGGTGACACCGGTGGGGGTGGAACTTGAGCCATCGCTGCGGTCGAGGTCAGCAAGGCCGAAACGGCCGCAGCAATCAGCTTGTGGTTCATCGTCTTGTTCATGTTCTCACTCCCTGCCCGTGCTTTGCTGCGCACGGCCCAGTGCGTCCATTGCCCGGACCAGGCCGCGCTTGAGCGCGCCGGCCGGGTCCTTCACACGCTCGTCCGTCTTGTTGCCGGCGTTGTCGAGCACGTAGTCGATGCGGTTGGCCTTGTGGTCGTATGCCGCCACCTGTCGGTGCGCATCGTCGTAGTCGAAGCCAACCCAGGTGCCGTTGTCGAAGGTCACTTTCTTCAGCTGACCCGCTTCGTCGTACGCATACGTCGTCGTCTCGCCACCGACCGTGTTCGTCAGCAGGCGCTGCCGCAGGTCGTAGGTGTTCACGGTCACAACGCCGCTCGGGTCGGTGCTCTGCAGCACCTGGCCGTAGCGGTTGTAGCGATCGAACGTGGTCATCTTGCCGAGCGAGGTGGTGATCGATTTCAGATCTCCGCGCTGGTGATCGTCATTCGTCTCGGCGTGGTACGCGAAAGTGGTCGTGCCGGTATCTGGATCGGTCGCGGTCAGCACGCGGCCATCGGCGTCATAGGTCCACTCGCTGACGCGGCTGGGCACCTGCGTCTGCAGCAACGGCGGCGTGCCGGTCGTCGGTGCTTCAGGAGGTGGCACGGCGTCGGACACGGCAACGAACGGCGCCGTTGGCACGGTGAAGGCAGCGGCGTAGCGGGCCAGGCCCTTGGTGATGCGTACCTCGTCGACGTAGCCCGAGAAAGTCGAGTTGGACAGCACTGCACCCATGCCTTGCAACGCCCCGATGACGGCCGGCTCCTGCACATCACCGGTCGCCGCGCTGCCTACGTTCACCGGCGTGCCCACGGGCTGGCCATTGCGATACAGCGCAAGCGTCTGGCCTGAACGGACGAGTGCGACGTGATGCCACGTGTTGAGAGGCAGCGGCACGGTGTCTTGCACCGAGTAGGCCGTCGAACCGGACCAGATCGCCGCACTCAGCGCACCGGCCTGCGGAACACCGGAGGTTTCCGTGTAGATCAACCAACCCCGAACCCCGCCGATCTGGTCATGGACCACCAAGCCTCGGTAGTTGATGGACGCACTGTCCAGGTACACCCAGAATTCCACCGTGAAGTCGCCTGAGCCGAAGTTGTAGGCATCAGCACCTTGCGCGGCGACATGCGAATCGCCGCCGTTGAAGCGGATCGAGCTCGGCCCGAAGCGGCTCGTTGTCGTGCTGAGCTGTGCGCCACCCGCGGCGGTCACGCTCTTCGCGCTGGGACTGCTGTCGGTCATGACCGTCGAGGCCTGGGCACCATCGGCATGCAGCAGCAGGCTCACGGTGGAATCCACGGACGGTCCCGAAGGCACACCAGCTCGGAGTGCGAAACCGGTACTGCCGTTCGAATCGGCCGTGGATTGCTCCACACGCTTGCACAGTGCCGCGAGCGGCTTGCCGTCCGGCAGCGTTGCACCAGCCGGCGCGCAACTTGCGATGGCTTCTGCGTTGAATGGGTCAGGTCGACCGTTGTACACGCTCGTCGTGAGCTGCCCTGGCGCGGCCACCCGGATCGGCAGGTTCCAGTCGGGGTGCCACTGCGTGCTGACCTTCACCGCACCGGCGGGCAGGTTGGCGCCCGGGCCGGTGACGGATGTGCAGTTCAGCTCGCTGCCCAGGCGCGTCACCTGAACGGCCTCGAGGCCGCGGGTCGCGTCATGCACGTAGCAGCTGCGCTTGCCGTTGAAATCGTCCTTGCTGGCCACCCGGCCGTTGGCGTCATACGACTGGCTGCGGCTGCTCGCCAGGCTCCCCGCGCCGGCGGGTTGACTCTGCGAGCTGAACTGGTTCTTGCCGTTCACGCTCACCGTGCTCCACGTCGTCGTCTGCCCGCTCGGCTCGGTCATCACCACACCTTGCGGCTGCACCCAGCTGAAGTACCGGGCGACTCCGCCTGGGTACGCCACCTGGTCGACCTGGATGGCCGGCGGTGTCGTGTAGCTCACGCTGTAGCGGTCGACCCCGCCGGCGTGCTCGGTGGCAATCGCACGGCCCTCGATGTCGTAGGTGAAGGTCGAGTACCGTTTCGCCCGTTCATCGCTGACACCCGTCAGCGCCCACGGCAGGCCGCTGTTCTCGTACAGGAAGCTGCGCGTCGTGCCATCGGACCACGTGATGCCCATCAGCCTGTTCTGGCTGTCGTAGCCGAGGGTGGTCGACTGTCCGGCGGCGTCCGTGATGCTGGCGAGGCGCGTCAACGCTCCCGCCGCGACGTAGCGAAAGCTCAGGCTGTGCCCCCGGTTGTCCATCGCCCCGATCAGCAGGCCCGGCGCCGGCGCGATGCTCGCCGGCGTCGTGCCGTCGCTGTACGTGAAGCTGGCCAGCGTGCCGTCGGTCCACGCGATGCTCGTCAACACGCCGGCGGCGTCGAAGATCTCCTGCGCGTTGTGCTTGCTGTCGTTGTAGCGATGGCCTCCACCCGCGATCGACATGAGTCGATCGGCGTCGCCCGGCTCCGCCGCGAAGGTGCCGTCCGCTGCCCGCGGCATCGAGATCACCTGCGCGTATCCCCGCGGAAAGACGGCGACCACCGGCAGGACGGTCCCGCCACTGTAGGTACGCACAGTCCCTCTGCGGTGCAGGTTGCTGTACCACAGAGAACTGCCGAGGACGCTTCCGATCTGCTCCAGGCCGGGAACGCTGGCATAGACCTTCGGCGTCTTCGGCGTCTTGCTGGTGGTGTCGTAGCTGAACGTCAGCGTCGTGCGCCCGATCACGAGACCCGTGTCCACCTCCTCATGCTTCACGCCGCGCAGCGGGTAGATCGGGTTGCCCTTGCAGACATCGCATTCGGGCGGCGGTGGGGAGAGCGCCACCGGGATGTCGACCACTTCGCCACCGAGTTGGCAGCTCGCGGCATCGGGCGCAGCCGGGTAGTCGACGAGCGCGTAGTCGGGCGGGCAGGTTGCGACGTGGAACACCGCAGAGAACGCTGCCGGGCTGACGGGGTCCGCCGTCCAGCACTCGCCGACAACCCATTTCCCCTGGCCGAATCCGACCGGCACCGCGTGAAAGACCAGCGGTCCGCCAAATCTTGCGGCCATCAGGTCGCAGCTGCCCTGTGGCGACTCCGCGTCCGCGAAG
>NZ_JBFUCB010000587.1:0-3817 GCF_056405435.1 Rhizobacter sp. P1_G5
GCGCCGGGAAGTGAGTCCGCGCGCCGCACGGCGCCGGCCGCCAGCCCGGCGGCGCCGCGCCAGGTCGGCCGCTACCAGATCACCGAGCGCATCGGCCGCGGCGGCATGGCGAGCGTCTACCGCGCGCACGACCCCGGCATCGACCGCACCATCGCGATCAAGTTCCTGCACGCCGCCTACTGCGAGGAAGAGGAATACCGCGCCCRCTTCCTGCGCGAAGCGCGTGCCGCGGGCATGTTGTCGCACCCGAACATCGTCACCGTGCACGACGTGGGCGAGATCGAGGGCCGGCCGTACATGGCGATGGAGCTGATCGAGGGCGAGCCGATGAACGAGCTGATGTCTCGCCTCGGCCCGATGCCGATCCGCGACACGCTGGTGATCGGCCTGCAGCTGGCCAAGGCGCTCGACTATGCGCACGGCAAGGGCATCGTGCACCGCGACATCAAGCCGTCGAACATCATGGTGCTGAAGGGCAGCAGCACCGTCAAGGTCACCGACTTCGGCATCGCGCACGTGGCCACGGGGGCGTCGTCGACGCACCAGACGCGTGTCGGCGACGTGCTCGGAACGCCCCAGTACATGTCGCCCGAGCAGACCAAGGGCTCGAAGGTCGACGGCCGCTCCGACCTGTTCTCGGTCGGCATCATCCTGTACCAGATGCTGAGCGGCGCAGCGCCGTTCCAGGGCGACAGCATCGTGGCGCTGGCGATGAAGATCGCCACCGAGGAGCCGACGCCGATCGAGAAGCTGCGCACCGACCTGCCGCAGGGCGTGCGCCGCATCGTCGAGCGCTGCCTGGCCAAGCAGCCGGAGCGCCGCTTCCAGACCGGCCAGGAACTGGCCGCCGCGATCAGCCAGGCGATGCGCGACATCGAGGATGAAGCGCGCGAGAAGGAGAAGCCCCGCATCCTGCCGCTGCGCCTGAAGTGGGCGCTGATGATGGGTGCCATCGTGTTCGCGGTGATGGCCGTGACCGGCACGGTCGTCAACCGGCAGCAGACGGCCGCGATGATGGGCCAGGTGACCGACTACGGCGCGTCGCTGAGCCGCTTCATCGCGGCGCAGAACGCGGTGTCGGCGCTGGCCGACGAATGGGTGGCGGTCGAGGTGTCGGTGGGCGAGGTCATGAAGACGCGCGATTTCACGAGCGTCAGCGTGGTCGACCGGGCCGGCGTGGTGCGTGCGTCGAGCGATGCGGCGAGCGTGGGCCAGCCGTACAAGGCGCGCAGCGGCGAGCTGCTGGGCACGCGTGCCGGCGGCGTCAGCGTGACGCGCGTGCTCGACGACAACGACAATGTGCTGGTGTTCGAGGCGCCGATGACCTTCCAGGGCAAGGCGGTCGGCCGGGTGGCGCTGGGCGTGCCGGAGAAGCCGTTGGCGCAGGTGGCGCGGCTGAGCCTGACGCTGATGATCGTGCTGGTGATCGTCACGGTGCTGGCGGTGGCGGTGGCGATGTACTTCGTCGCGAACTGGTTTGCGCGGCCGATCAAGCTGGTGGGCGACTCGATGCGCGAGATTGCGCAGGGCCGCTTCGAGCACCGCATCCGCGAGGAGCGCACCGACGAGTTCGGCCAGTTGTACAAGGGTTTCGACGCGATGGCRCAGGCCCTGCAGGAGCGCTACGTGCCGACGCAGGACACCGCGGCCGAGACGCAGCGCGTGGCCGCCAGCTTTGCCAGCACGATGGCGCCGCTGCGGCGGCCGGGCGCCGCGGATCCGAAGAAGCCTTCTTGAGGGAGCAGTMGATGCAAGCACTTCAGCGCCGCGCGCTGACCCTGGCGGCGGGCGTCGCCTGCCTGCTGGCGCTGGCGGGTTGCCAGACGCCGCCGCGCAGCGGGGGCGAGACGGCCACCGCCGTGCCGGGCCTGGCCGCCCGCGACGGCGTGCTGGGCCGCAGTGACCGGCTGCTGGTCTACGTGCCGCAGGGCGACGACAACTACGCGTCGATCGCGCAGCGCTTTCTGGGCAGCGCGTCGCGCGACTGGGAGGTGGCCGAGGCCAACCCCGGCACGCCGCAGGCGCGCAGCGGCCAGCCGGTGATCGTGCCGCTGAAGCCGTTGAACCCGATGGGCGTGCGCAGCGGCCAGTACCAGACGATCCCGATCCTGTGCTACCACCGCGTGGGGCAGGGCAGCGGCAAGATGACGGTGTCGTCGTCGAGCTTCGAGCAGCAGCTCGACTGGCTGGCGGCGAACAACTTCAAGGTGATCCGCCTGAAGGACCTGATCGGCTTTCTCGAGGGCCGGCAGCCGCTGCCGCAGCGCTCGGTGGTGCTGACCTTCGACGACGGCTATGCGTCGTACTACCGCTATGCCTACCCGCTGCTGAAGAAGCACGGCTTCCCGGCCACGGTGTTCCTGTACACCGATTTCGTCGGTGCCGGCGACGCGCTCACCTGGCCGCAGATGCAGGAGATGACGGCCTCGGGCCTGGTCGACATCCAGTCGCACTCGAAGACCCATTCCAACCTGATCGAGCGGGCCGCTGGTGAAAACGATGCCGCCTATGCGAAGCGGATGGAGGCCGAGGCGAAGGTGCCGCGCGACGTGATCGAGAAGCGGTTGTCGAACGAGGTGCTGACGTATGCCTACCCGTTCGGCGATGTCAACGAGGTGGTGCTGGAGGCGCTGGCGCGCAACCGCTACCGGTTGGCCGGCACGGTGACGCCGGGTGGCAACCCGGCCTGGGCGCAGCCGCTGATGTTGCGCCGGACCATGATCTACGGCAGCCACGACCTGGAGGCCTTCAAGTCCAAGTTGCAGACCCTGYGCAGCTTCACGCCCTCGTCATGACGCACTCATTCGCGGTTCGCTTCTCTGCGGTCAGATTCATCACGCTGGCGGCCGTCACGCTGCTGCTGGCCGCCTGTGCCGGCGTGCCGACCGGCAACCCGACCGGCACGACCGGCGCGGGGGCCAATTCGCGCAACGACCCGGTGTCCGAGTTCGAGGCGCGCCAGAGCGAGCTGGCGGTGTCCGCGGAGCGGCAGGGCAAGTGGAGCGAGGCGGTGCAGGCCTGGGAAGTGCTCGCGACGCTGCGGCCTGCGCAGTACCGAGAGCGCCTGGCCGAGGCGCGGCACCKGGCCGATGTGCTGGCGACCGAGCGGCTGCAGCGCGCGCGGGCCGAGCTGAAGAAGGGCGATCTCGATGCGGCGGAGCAGTCGTACCTGGGCGTGCTGGCCTTGCAGCCGGAGCAGGCCGAGGCCGCGGACGGGTTGCGTGGCATCGAGCGCGCGCGCAACAAGCGCGATTACCTGGGGCAGCCGTCGCGGCTGACGCTGACGCGCAAGCCGGGCGCGCGGATCGCACCGAGCGAGCAGTCGATCGAGCTGGAGCACGCGGCGATGCTGGCGGGGCAGGGCGAGTTCGACGAAGCGATCGGCATGCTGCAGAAGCGGGCTGATGCATCGCCGCGGGATGCCGCGGTGCGTCGGGCGCTGGCGGACACACTGCTGAAGAAGGCGCAGGCTCTGCAAGCCAGCGATCCGAAGGCGGCGCGTGATGCCCTTCAGCGTTGCCTGAAGCTGGAGCCGAAGAATGCTGCTGCCTTGGCACTGCTGAAGAAATTGCCTGCAGGCTGAGGGCCTTTCTCGTTTTCGTGCGGTTGAGTTGAGCGGAAAGGCGCGGGTGGGGAGGCTGTGGCGCGCCGTCGGGTGCGGTCACCGCCCCTGGCGGGGCGCTGACTCCCCTGCGCTGACTGGTTTCATGGCCCGTCGCCCAAACTCCCGCCACTCACTTCGTTCGTTGTGGTCAAACAGTGGGCGACAGTCAGTTCACGAAGCGTGCTGCGCACGCGGGCTATGAAACCAGCCAGC
>NZ_JBFUCB010000588.1:0-3802 GCF_056405435.1 Rhizobacter sp. P1_G5
CGGTGTACAGCACCCAGGAGGTGTGCAACACGAACTGCGCCAGCGTGCACAGGCCCGACACCGCGATCAGGCCGCCCACGCCCTTCAGGCTGCCCAGGTGCGTCAGTGCAGCCACCGGGTTCAGCGAGCGCATAGAGTCCTTGTTGCGGCGCTCCGGCGGCAGCGATTCAGGCAGCACGAAGTACCCGTAGACCAGGTTCACCAGTGCCAGCGTGCCGGCCGCGAAGAACGGGTAATGGATGTCGATGGCGCCGAGCAGCCCGCCCATCACCGGCCCGAGGATGAAGCCGATGCCGAACATCGCACCGAGCTGGCCGAAGCGCTTCGCGCGGTCTTCGGGCGGCGTGATGTCGGCCACGTAGGCGTTCGCCACCGCCGCGTTCGCCTGCAGCGCGCCGCTCACCAGCCGCACCGCGACCAGCACCCACAGCTGCGTCGCGAGCGCCGTCGCGAAGAAGCTGAAGGCGAAGCCGCAGAAGCCGAGCAGCAGCACCGGCCGGCGGCCGTAGCGGTCGGACAGCGCCCCGAGCACCGGCGAGCTGAAGAAGTTCGCGATGCCGAAGGTGAACGCGACCGCGCCGTACCAGAAGGCCTGCTCGGCCGGGTTGGCCGTGAAGCCCCCGACCAGCACCGGCAGCACCGGCACGATCAGGCCGATCGCCATCATGTCGATCAGCACCGTCACCAGGATGAAGCGCATCGCCGCCGGGCGGCCGACGGGCGGCTGCACGGGCGCGGTCGTGGGACTCGTCGTCAAGGTCGCTGGCGCCCGGCGTGCGGGCGTCACTCCATGCGGTAGTTGGGGGCTTCCTTCGTGATCTGCACGTCGTGCACGTGGCTCTCGCGGATGCCGGCCGACGTGATCTCGACGAACTCGGCGCGGTCGCGCATGTCGTCGATCGTCGGGCAGCCGCAATAGCCCATCGAGGCGCGCAGGCCGCCGGCCATCTGGAACACGATGCTGACCATCGAGCCCTTGTACGGCACGCGGCCCTCGATGCCWTCCGGAACCAGCTTGTCGGCGTTCGGGTTGGCGCCGGTGTTGTCCTGGAAGTAGCGGTCGGCCGAGCCCTGCTGCATCGCACCGATCGAGCCCATGCCGCGGTAGCTCTTGTAGCTGCGGCCCTGGAACAGCACGATCTCGCCCGGCGCCTCTTCGGTGCCGGCGAACATGCCGCCCATCATCACGGTGCAGGCGCCGGCCGCGATGGCCTTGGCGATGTCGCCCGAGTAGCGGATGCCGCCGTCGGCGATCAGCGGCACGCCGGTGCCCTTCAGCGCGGAGGCGACGTTGTCGATCGCCATGATCTGCGGCACGCCGACACCGGCGACGATGCGGGTGGTGCAGATCGAGCCGGGGCCGATGCCGACCTTCACGCCGTCGGCACCCGCCTCCACCAGCGCCAGCGCGGCCGCGCCGGTGGCGATGTTGCCGCCGATCACATCGACCTGCGGGTAGTTCTTCTTGACCCAGCGCACCCGGTCGAGCACGCCGGCGCTGTGGCCGTGGGCGGTGTCGACGACGACCGCGTCGACGCCGGCCCGCACCAGCAACTCGAGGCGCTCTTCGGTGTCTTCACCGACGCCCACCGCCGCGCCGACGCGCAGCTTGCCGTGCRARTCGCGCGCGGCRTTCGGRAAGTTGGTCTGYTTGGTGATGTCCTTGACGGTGAWCAGGCCGCGCAGCTCGAAGGCGTCGTTGACGACCACCACGCGCTCCAGCTTGTGCTTGTGCATCAGCGCCTTGGCATCGGCCAGCGAGGCGCCGTCGCGCACCGTGATCAGGCGCTCGCGCGGCGTCATGATCTCGCGCACCGGGATGTCCATGCGGGTCTCGAAGCGCAGGTCGCGGCCGGTCACGATGCCGACCACCTTGCCGTCCTCGAGCACCGGGAAGCCCGAGATGCCGTGCTGGCGCGACAGGTTGATCACGTCGCGCACCGGCACGCCGGGCGAGATGGTGATCGGATCGCGCAGCACGCCCGATTCATAGCGCTTCACGCGCGCCACCTCGGCAGCCTGCTGCTTCGGTGACAGGTTCTTGTGGACGATCCCGATGCCGCCTTCCTGCGCGATCGCGATCGCGAGGCGTGCTTCCGTCACGGTGTCCATCGCAGCGGACACGAGCGGAAGGTTCAGGYGGATGTTGCGGGAGAGCTGGGTCGCGAGCGAGGTGTCGCGGGGCAGGACCTGGGAGAAAGCTGGCACCAACAACACATCGTCGAAGGTGAGCGCTTTGCCAAGAAGGCGCATGAGAAAAACTCCTGACGCAAAAGCGAATTATACGGATGTCAGACGCACCCTTCACGGCGTGGGTCCGGACCCCTTCGATGGGCAGCGCCGATGCCTGCCGCGCCAAAGCGGTAATAGTTCACGGCCATCCTCGGCCAACCGGGCCTCGCCATACAAAAGGTGACAGAGCCTCGCGCCTGCACACATGTCACGCCGACTACACTTTCGGCCATGCAATTCATTCCTTCCCGCACGTCGTCCAGGCTGGGTGCCTGCGCCCTCCTCGCCGTGTTGTCGATCGGCCTGCACAGCACGGCATTCGCCCAGTGGAAATGGCGCGACGGCAAGGGCCACGTGCAGTACAGCGACATCCCGCCGCCCGGCAGCATCGCCGAGCAGGACATCCTGCAGCGCCCGGCCGGTGCCGCGCGCCGCGCGCCGATGCAGGGCACGACCCCGGCCGAGGCCACGCCGGCAGCCGCCGCGGCCAGCGGCCCGAAGCTGGTCGACCCGGACCTCGAGGCCAAGCGCCGCAAGACCGAGCAGGACGACGCCGCCAAGCGCAAGGCCGAGGAAGAGAAGCTCGCCGCCGTGCGCGCCGAGAACTGCACGCGCGCCAAGGGGCAGCTGAAGACGCTCGAAGACGGCATCCGCATGGCACGCACGAACGCCAACGGCGAACGCGAGATCCTCGACGACAAGGGCCGCGCCGACGAGACCAAGCGCACCCGCGACATCATCGCGTCCGACTGCAAGTAAGCCGCCAGCGAGGGACCGTCAGCCTCGTCTGGAGCGCTGGCGCCTCGCCTCCTTGGGATCGACGCGCAGCGCGCGCCAGACCTCCACCCGGTCGCGGTCCCGCAGCACATCGCCCAGCTCGCGCAGGTGGCCCCAGACGCCGATCCGGCAGTGCGTCAGGTCCATCCCCGAGCCGGCCTCCAGCACACCGCCCTGCCGCAGCGCATCGTGCACCGTGCTGCCGGCGGGCAGCCGCAGCGGCACCACCCTCACCTCGCCCGCCTGCGGGCTCCAGGCGACCTCGATCGCCAGCTCGACGGGATCAGCGGGGTCCATGCACCTGTTCCGCCCGCTTGACGAACGAATCGACCAGCGTGTTGGCGATGCGGTCGAACACCGGGCTGATCACCAGCTCCAGCGCGCCGTTGGCGAATTCATAGCGCAGCTCGAACTCGATCTTGCAGGCCGCCTGCCCACCCTGGCCCGGTGACCCGGGTGCGGCCAGCGGCAGGAAGCGCCAGGTGCCGTCGAGCGTCGAGAACGGGCCGTCGACCAGCATCATGTGGACGCTCTCGTCGGGCACGTTCTCGTTGCGGGTGGTGAAGGCCTGGCCGACACCGGCGAACGACAGCTGCAACCGGGCAGTGACGCCGGTGCCGTCTTCGCCCAGCACCTCGGCGCGTTCGCACCACGGCAGGAACTGCGGATAGCTCGGGATGTCGGTCACGAGCGAGTACATCTCGTGCGGCGAATACCAAAGGAGGACGGACTTCTTGACATGCTTCATACAATCGCCGGATTGTATTGAGCGCCACGCGCCTCATCTGGACCC
>NZ_JBFUCB010000589.1:0-3788 GCF_056405435.1 Rhizobacter sp. P1_G5
CTGCAGCATCGGGTAGGCGCGGCGGCCGATGTCGTCGAAGGAGTCGTCGTCGAGGTAGAGCAGCCGCGCCGGCGCGCCGACCAGCTCGTGCGGCTCGTAGCCGAAGATCCGGTCCAGCGCGCGGTTCTTCCAGAGCGCGACGCGATCCTTCAGCTTCACCATGCCGACGACCTCGTTGTCGAGCATCACGCTCTGCTCCTGGGCCAACCGCGCGATCTCGCGGCGTGCGATCACCTGGCGCCGTTGCTGCACGAACAGCAGCGCGGAGAAGCCGGCGATGGTCGCGATCGCGATCGCGAGCAGTGCCGCCATCTGGCCCGCCTCGCGCCGCCAGCCCGCGAGGAAGTCGCTGGTGCCGAGTCCGACGAACACCCGGAACGACGAGCCGGGAATGCGCTGGTACGCGGTATAGCGCTCGATGCCGTCGAGCGCGGTCGGGGTCAGGTACGAGCCGCGCTCCGGGCCGGTCGCGAGGCGGCGCATCATCTCGGCGGAGACCACCACGGTGCCCAGGTTCTTCTCCTGCGCGCCGTCGATCACCGAGTAGCGCGCGATCAGCTTCAGCCCGCCCGATCGCAGCGACACGGCGCCCGCGCTGCCCAGCCCGATGCGCTTGAACCGGTCGATGAAGTGCTCGCTGGGCAGGCTCGTGTAGACCACGCCGGCAAACGATCCGTCGGCGCGGCGCAGTTGGCGGGCCACGGCGATGCCCCATTTGCGGCTGATGCGGCTCTGCACCGGCTCGGAGACCACCATCCCCTCGTGCGACTTCGCTTCGAGGAAGTAGTCGCGGTCGGCGATGCTGACCGCCGCCGTGCCTGCAGGCAGGCCGAAGCTGACGATGCCGGGTTCATCGGCGATGCGGATCGAATCGACCTGCGGCAGCAGCGAGCGCTGCTCGGCGAGGCTCTGCTCGATCTCGGCACGGCCGTCGGCATGGGTGGCGTCGAGGGCGCGCACGCGCAACGCGACGGTGGCCAGCGCGTTGTCGAGCTGCTTCAGCTCGGCGCCGAGCTCGATGGCCAGGCTGTTCGCGAGGTTCTCGGCCGATTCCCGCGCCCGCGCCTCTTCGGATTCGCGGCCCGCCTGCAAGGCCACGCCGGCGGCCAGCACCAGCACCAGGATCACCACGGCATTGCCCGCCACCAGGGCGAGGGCCAGGCGGCGCAGCGGCAATGCGATGGAGCGGTCGGGAAGCGACGGGTCGGTCATGGGCAATGGGCGGATCCTAAGGCACGCTGCCCGGTTCGCGCACCGCCCTTGCCCGGCCGGACGGCGCCGCTATTTCAGCTGTGCCGTGTAGTCCACCGGCAGCCAGCGGTACCCCGCGCCGGCCCGGCGCAGGTGGCCGAGGCCGGGGAACGGCAGGTGGGGGGCGCCGATCAGCGTGTTCTGCGCGGCTGCCTGCGCGAACACCTGGCGGCGCGTGGCGGCCGCGGCGGGCTCGTCGCTGTCGTACGCGATCGTGACGCGCGGGTCGTCGAGCTGCACGGCACCGACATGGATCAGGTCGCCGATCAGCAGCAGGCGCTGCCCCTGGCTCTCGACGGCATAGACCGTGTGCCCGGCACTGTGCCCGCGTGCCGCGATGGCGCGGATGCCGGGCAGCAGCTCGGTGCCGGCGGCGAACGGCTTCAGCCGGCCGGCTTCGGCGTAGGGATTCAGCGAGGCCATCGCGCCCTGGAAGAAGCCCTTGGCCTGTGCCGGCGCGGCCTCCATCTTCGCGGCCGACAGCCAGTACTGCGCGTCGGCCTCGTCGAGGCGCACCGTGGCGTTCGGGAACGCCACGCCGCCCGGCCCCATCAGGCCGCCGACGTGGTCGGGGTGGGCGTGGGTCAGCAGCACCTCGTCGACCTGCTCGGGCTGGTAGCCGGCGGCCCGCAGGCTTGCGGTCAGCTTGCCGAGCGTGGGCCCGAACAGCGCGCCGGCGCCGGTGTCGACGAGCACCAGCTTGTCGCCGGTGTTGACCAGGAAGCCGGTGACCGAGGTCTCGACGGGGCTCTTCAGGTGCGCGGCAGCGAGCCGCGAGGCCATCGCGCCGGACGGCGGGTGCAGCAGCGTGTCGGCCGGCAGGTCGACGGTGCCGTCGCTCAGTGCAGTGACTTCGAAGGCCCCGAGCATCACGCGGTAGAAGCCGGGTGCCTGGGTCTTGACCATCGGGGCGGCGGCCCGTGTGGCCGAGGGCGTGACGGCAGCGCCGAGTGCGGCGAGCGCGATGGCGGTGGAGGCCAATGCGCCGGCTGCGGCACGCAGGGAGAACAGGGCAGAAGACATGGGAAGCAATCTCTCGTTCAAGGAGGGAGGGAAAGGTCGATCAGGCCGAGGCGGCCAGGCCGAGCGCCGCAATGGCCCGCTCGGCCACCTGGTGGTCCTGCTCGGCGTCGCCGCCGGAAATGCCGATGCCGCCGACCAGCTGCGTGCCGTCGAAGATCGGGYAGCCGCCGCCGACAGCGACGAAGCGCGGCCGGTGCGCGAGCTGGGCCGCCATCGGGCGCTCGAGGATCGCGGTCCACTGGCGGGTCGACACGCCGTAGGAGGTCGCTGTCCAGGCCTTGTCGACCGCGATCGACGCGGTCAGGAAGCGGGCGCCGTCGTCGCGCTCGAAGGCCTTCAGCTCGCCGGTCGCATCGGTCACCGCCACCGTCACGTGGATGCCGAGCGAGCGTGCGGCGGCCTGGGCGTGGGCTATCAGCGTGGCGGCGGCCTCGCGGGTGATCGACGCCAGCGGGCGGGTGTGGATGGAAGAAGTCATGGGCATTGCTCCGTTGAAGGGTGGCCCATGATTCAATCGAAGCCTTCATCACGCAAATCGATTGAAATGATCGGAACTATCAGAGAACGTGATTTCAGGGGCGTCGACCTGAACCTGCTGGTGACGCTGCTGGTGCTGCTGCGCGAGCGCAGCGTGTCGAAGGCGGCAGCGTGCCTTCACCTCGGCCAGCCGGCGGTCAGCGGCGCATTGGCGCGGCTGCGCGAGCTGTTCCACGACGAGCTGCTGGTGCGCGGCAAGGGCGGCATGCAGCCGACGCAGCGCGGGCTCGAGCTGCAGTCGGCGCTGGCGCCGGCGCTGGCCGAGCTGCAGGCCGTCGTCTCCGATGCCCCGGCCTTCGATCCGGCGCGCAGCGACCGCAGCTTGGTGATCGGCATGCCCGACTGGATCGACACCTGGCTGCTGCCCGGCCTGGTCGCGCGGCTGGCGGCAGAGGCGCCGCAGGCGCGCATCGCCGTCGTCGCGACCGACCGCTTCCGGATCGCCGACATGCTGCTGCAGGAGCAACTCGATCTCGCGATCGGCGCCTTCCCCGCCGGGCCGGCCTGGCAGCGCAGCCGGCCGCTCGCGACGGTGCCGTACTGTTGCGTGGCGCGGCCGGGCGTGATCGGCGTGAAAGGCACGCTGACCTTGAAGCAGTTCGCCGTGCTGCCGCACCTGATGGTGACCTACCGCGGCGCGTTCCATGGCACGGTGGACGACGCGCTCGACGCGCTCGGATTGAAGCGCCGCATCGTCTGCACCAGCCCGCGCTTCTCGTCGCTGCCGCGGGTGCTGCAGCAGGTGCCGGCGATCGCCACCGTGCCGCAGGTGCTGGCGCCCGGCTGGCAGCGCGACTTCGGGCTGGTGCGGGCGGCGGTGCCGCTGAAGCTGCCGCCCAGCCCGGTGGCGATCGTCCACCACGCGAGCCGCGACAAGGACCCGGCGCTGCGCTGGCTGTGCAGCCTGATCGAGGCGGTGGTGGCCGAGTAGGGGCTGTTGCCGGGATTTCGCCCCGGCGGGCGAGTCACTTTCATTT
>NZ_JBFUCB010000590.1:0-3783 GCF_056405435.1 Rhizobacter sp. P1_G5
TGGTGGCGCTTCAGGGATTCGAACCCCGGACCTGCGGATTATGATTCCGTCGCTCTAACACCCGAGGTGGATCGTCCGGCGTCGATTTCCCAGGTAAGACGGCGCATGCAGTGGCATTCTTTGGCAGCCGTTAGTACACTTTCTGCCTACATTTGTGCCTACACGGCAGAAAGCCACCCATGCCAACCCTGCAGAAGCGATTGACCGACAGCGTGGCGCGCGCGATCGCGACGCCGGCCGCGGGCTATGACATCCACTGGTGCCCGGGCACGCCGGGCTTCGGGGTTCGCGTCACCGCTGCTGGCGCGCGGGCATGGATCGCTGAACGGCGGGTCGACGGCAAGACTGTGCGGCGCACGCTGGGCAAGGCGGCGGGCGCCGCAGCGATCAGCAGCGACGCGGCGCGCCGGCTCCAGCTCGATGTCAGCAGCGAGCTACAGCAGGGCAAGGACCGGCTCGAGGACCGTCGGCTGAAGCGCAAGGCCGAGAAGGTCGACGCGCTCACGCTCGACGCCGCAGTGCGGGACTACGCGAAGAACAAGCGACGGTCCAAGGATGGTTTGCCCCTGAAGGCGCGCACGCGCTCCGACTACCTGGCAATGGTTGAGCCGGCGGGCGCCACAAAGTCGGGTCGCCCAACGCTGCCCGGTGCGCTGCACTCCCTCGCCGGCAAGGCCCTGCACAAGATCACTGCAGACGACATCCGGAAGCTGTACGCCTCGCTGGAGCCGCGTGGCCTGCGCCGCCAGACCTACGCACTGCAGGTGCTACGCGCAGTGCTCCGGCACCATGGCGTCGCGATTGACGGTGACCCGCTCAGCCCGGCCACGGCAGGCGCCGCGCGCGTCCGCCTGGTGACGAGCAAGGGCAACCCCACACCGATCCCTGTGGAGCGCCTCGGCGCATGGTGGCGGGCCGCTTGTGAGATGCCAACGGGTGGCGCCGATCAACTTCGCTTCCAACTGCTCACCGGCTGCCGGCCTGGCGAGGCTGCTGGCATCCAGGTCAAGCATTTCGACCAGCAGGGGGACCGCGTTCGGCTGGTCGACACGAAGAACCGCGCCGACCACACCCTCGTGCTGAGCAGGCAAGCCGCCAAGATCGCGCGAGCGCACGCGAAGGGGAAGAAGAGCGACGCACTGCTGTTCGGCGTGCAAGACGCTGGGAAGTCGCTCGACGCCATCAACGAGGCGGCCGGCGTGCAGGGGATCTCGCCGCACAAGCTGCGGCACACCTTCGCATCGATCGCTGCGGAACTGGTGCCGGCGTTCACGTTGCGCAAGATGCTGAACCACGCCTCCGACAGCGGCGACACGGCGGCGGCGCACTACGTGGGGATCAGCGATACGCAGCTGCGCGCCGGGTGGCAAGCGGTGGCCGATTTCATCGAGGCGCAGGCGGTCTAGATTTGCACGCGTTCGCATACCTCGCTACATTGGGTGCACTTGATATCCTTTCCGTGCAGCCTGCGAGGAGCAGGCATCGGGAGTGAACAGCTGGCGCAAGGCCAGTAGCGCTGCGAAGTGCAATCCGCGTTTGTGACCCCCGCGGCCCGCACTTGCAGCGTGTTCCAGAGCGGCAGTTGCCCGAGGACCATAGGCGTGCACAAGACTCACCAGCGGGGTGAGCATGTCCCACATTTCCATCGATCCCATCGCGGTCGACGAACACGTCGTAGCCGCTGCGCTCGGCCTGTCCGTTCACTGGGTCCGCAAGGACCGAATCGGCAAGCGCCTGGTGCCGTTCTATCGAATCGGCGGCGCGATTCGCTACAACCTGGGCCGAGTGCGCGAAGCGCTCGCGGCCGTTGAAGAGGGCGGGGCCGCTCGTAAGGGGCGAGCATGAAGCGCGCCACCATCGCACTGCGGAAGGCCGGCGATGGCCAGCTCTACAGGGTGGGCGAGACTCACCAGCGCRCTAAGTTCAGCGATGAACTGGTCGAGAAGGCGCGCGAACTGCGAGAGGCGCATGGGCTGTCGTGGCGTGCGATTTCGGAGCTCACGGGCATGTCACAGCGCGGCGTCCGAGACGTGTGCGCCTTCACGCGCAGGGCCTCAACGGCGGACGCGTTCCGTGCTGTCGATGCCGCTGCGGTGCCGGAGGTCAAGGCGCCGCCGGTGATTGATGCGGAAGCCATCGCAGGGGCGGGCCGCGGGCGCGTCCGTGACGAAGCCGAGGGTGCCCACTCCGAGAGCAGCACGATTGCTGCTGAAGGACTTCTGCTGCTCCGAGGTGCGATTGCGCGGTGGTTCGAAGCCCCTTGCCGCAGTCGGATTTGAGCAACTGCTAATGCGCGCGACGCGCAAAGCCGCGTCGTTGCTCGCGATCGTGCCGGGCGGCTCTTGATGCAGGCGGGGCTTGCTCTTACTCGCGCAAAAGCCGCTTTCAATACGCCCACGTATTTCGTAGTGCACCCCTATGCGCATAACCGCTGGGATGCCACTTTTAATGCATCCATGTTCAACGCCACTTGAGAGGTCCCAAATGGCAACTGACAACCTTGACCAACTGCTCACCGTGCGTGACGTCATGGCGCTGCTGCGCATCAATCGTGCGACTGCGTACAGATGGAACGCGACGGGGGCACTGCCGGCCGTGCGCCTGCCGGGGGACACCTTGCGCTGGCGGAAGTCCGACCTGGAGCGCCTCATGCGCGAAGGCATGGCGCAAGCGGCGGGGGGCGCACCAGCATGAAAGCCAACCCAACAAGTGGGGAGGCCCCGACCGCTGGAACAGTCGAGGCCTCGAATCAAAACGAAAACGATCAGGACAACGCCATTATGGTCACCTTGCCGCTCTCGATCAACCTGTGGGACGACCAACCCGCATGCTCGCCGGCCTCTCCCGACGAATTTGACATCGTCGCAATCGAGCAGGCTGCAGAGGCCATCGCTTCGGCGGCCACTGCATCGCGCGAGAGACCTGCCACCCTCCACGCGACATTCTTTCCGAATGATCGGCGCACCGACGGCGTTGCGGAGCAACTCCTGTGGCCCGATCTCTGCCGGAAATTGGCAGAGCCGGCTGAGTACTCGAGCAAGAAGGCTTGTCCTTTGTTCCGGCTCACATCGTCGCGGGGAGCAAGTCGCGCGGCGGGTGTCGCGGTAGATCATGTCTTCGGCCTCGTGGGCGACTACGACGCCGAAGAGGTGACCGCTATTGAAGCGGCGGAGCGTCTCACTGCAGCCGGCATTCGGGGGTTCATCTACACGAGCGCCTCGAATGGTGTCGTGACAAAGACCAGCCGCGGCGGGCCGCGCTGGCGCGTCGTCGTGCCCCTGGCGCAGCCAATCAGCTCCGACGAGTACGGACCCATGATGAGCTGGCTGAATGGGGCTCTGGAGGGCATCCTGGCCGCAGAGAGCTGGCAGGCTACCCGCTGCTACTACTTCGGCCGGGTCGCGGGCGTGCAGTTCGAAACGCACGTCATTGACGGCCTGCCGCTGGATATTGTCATTTACGCGCCGGGCTTCGACGCAATGGATTCGCCAGAGCGGCCAGGCGCCGCCGCGGCCCGGCCGTCGAAGCCGCGTACGGACGCCGACGTCGAGGATTTCGACCGCCAGATCACGCTCGGTCGAGCGACGGCGCAAACGCTTCTCGATCTGCGCGACGCACTGCGCAGCATCCCTGCCGACGAGCGCAGCCGGTGGGTCGAGATGGGGATCGCTCTGGCCAGTCTGAAGGGGACTGCCTTCGAGGACGACGCGCGCGATGCGTGGGTCGCATGGTCGCAGACGAGCTCCGAATTCAAGGACGACGACGAGGCGCAGTGGGAAACGT
>NZ_JBFUCB010000591.1:0-3779 GCF_056405435.1 Rhizobacter sp. P1_G5
GGTCAAGCTGCGCTTGGTCAATGCCGTCAACGGCCTGACGGGCAGCGTGACGCTGACGCTCGACAGCGACGTGATCGGCGACGACGTCGCGTTCGGCACTGCCTCGGCGCCGGCCACGGTGGCCACCAGCGCCGCATTGGCGACGATCGTGGCCAGCGCCGGGTCGAGCAAGCTCTGGCAGGCCACGGACCAGACGCTGACCACCGGCAAGGTCTACAGCGTCTTCCTGCTGGGCAACACGTCGACGGTGGGCACCTCCAGCCTGATGCGCGCCGACCGCTGAGGCGGTTCAGGGTTTCCCCCTCGGAGCACCACCGGCTCCCGGGGGGGCTCTTCGAAGGTCGATGGCGCTATAGTCGCTCGCATCCGGAGGGTGCGGCGATGTTGTTGCAGCGCGCGTTCAGGGCCGTCGATGTCTTGATGGTCGAAGACAACCCGGGCGATGTTCGTCTGACACGCGAAGCGCTGCGCCGCAACGGGCATGACCTGCGGCTGCACCATGCCGAGGACGGCATCTCGGCGATGCGGTTCCTGCATCGCGACACCCCTTACGAAGCGGCACCGCGGCCCGACCTCATCCTGCTCGACCTGAACCTGCCGTTGATGGGTGGTCGAGACGTGCTCGCCGCCATCAAGTCCGATGCGTCGCTGCGGTCCATCCCGGTGATCGTGCTGAGCACCTCGCAGTCGGACGACGACGTGTCCCGTGCGTACGACCTGCAGGCGAACTGCTTCATCAGCAAGCCCGCCGATCTGCACGAGTTCAACCAGGTGATCCACAGCATCGAGCGCTTCTGGCTGCAGACGGTGAGCCTCACCGGTCGCGGGGGTGTGGCGTGAACGGCCAGCGTCGTGTCCTGCTGATCGAGGACAGCGCGGGCGATGCACGCCTGATCAGGCACATGCTCTCGCAATCGCGGACCGACGAGTTCACGCTGGCCTGGTGCGAAAGCCTGGATGCGGGTGTGCAGGCGCTGGCGGAGCAGCACTTCGACGTGCTGTTGCTCGACCTCGGCCTTCCCGGAACCTGGGGTCTCGACACGATGCGCCAATTGCTTGCGCAGCCGGTGAAGGTGCCGGCCCTGGTGGTGATGAGCGGGCTCACCGACGAGGCGGTCGCGCTCGAGGCGATCCGCACCGGTGCGCAGGACTACCTGGTGAAGGGCGAGGTGACCGCGGACCTGCTGTCGAGGGCGATCCGCTATGCGATCGGGCGGCGCCAGGCAGAGGACATGGTCCTGGCCCATACCGCCGAATTGGTGATTGCGCGGGATCGGGCGGAGGTGGCCAACCGGGCGAAGAGCGCGTTCCTCGCGGCGATGAGCCACGACCTGAGAACGCCGCTCAACGGCGTGCTGGGCTTCGCGCAACTGCTGCAACGGGACAGGAACCTGACGCAGCGGCAGCAGGCGGGCGTGAATGCCATCCGGCAGAGCGGCGAACACCTGCTGACCTTGATCAACGACATCCTCGATCTCGCGAAGATCGAGGCCGGCAAGTTCGAGCTGTGTCCGACGGTGTTCGATCTCCCGCGCTACCTCGACGGCCTGGTCGAGTTGATGGGCGTCAGGGCCAGGCAGAAGCCCGCGTTGCAGCTGGGTGCGGAGCTGTCCGCCGACCTGCCGGAGACCTTCCGGGCCGACGAGAAGCGGCTGCGGCAGGTGTTGCTGAACCTGCTCGACAACGCCGTCAAGTTCACCGAGCGCGGCACGGTGACATTGCGGGTGCGGACCGGCGGCTCGAACGCGCTGCGCTTCGAAGTGCAGGACAGCGGCGCCGGCATGGATGCCGCGCAGCTGTCACGGCTGTTCCAACCGTTCGAGCAGGTGGGTGGGCTCGAGGACCGAAACCGCGGTACCGGCCTGGGCCTGGCGATCAGCCGGCAGTTCGTGCGGCTGATGGGCAGCGAGATCCACGTTCAGAGCGCGAAGGGCGAAGGCACGCGCTTCTGGTTCGACCTGGCGCTGGAGCCTGCTGCGCAGGAGAGCCCGTCCGCACCGCCATCGGCACCTGGCTGCGTGATCGGCTATGCCGGGGTGCGGCGCAGGATCCTGGTGGTGGACGACGTGGTGACCAACCGCGTCTTGTTGCTCGACATGCTGGGCGGCCTGGGCTTCGAGCTGTGCGAGGCCGGTGACGGCACCGAGGCGTTGTCCGTGCTCGCCAGCAGCAAGCCGGACCTGATCCTGCTCGACATCCGGATGCCCCGCCTCGGAGGCCTTGAAACCCTGGGCCTCCTGCGGCAGACCCATGCGCAGCTGCCGGTGATCGCGATCTCGGCAGGGGCGATGGTGGACGACAAGGAAAGGAGCCTGTCGGCCGGTGCCAACGCGTTCCTGACGAAGCCGATCAACCTGCAGGCGCTGCTGGACCAGATGGGCGCACTGCTCGACCTGGAATGGGTCGAGGAGACCCGTGCGCCGCCACCGGTCCCGGGCGCAACCACGAACTAGCGCAGGATGTTCTGCGTGCGAGCGACGGCCTCGGTCCGGTTGCGCACGTTCATCACCTTGAAGATGCGCGACAGGTAGTTGCGCACGGTGTTCGGCGAGATGTTCAGCTCGGTCGAGATGCGCTTGTTGGGCATGCCCTGGCAGACGCACTTCAGCACGGCTGCTTCGCGAGGCGCGAGGTCATAGGCGGCAGCGAGGTTCTCTTCCGCATAGGTCTGCTCGCTGGCCTCGATCTCGGACGTGCCGGCGACATGCGTCATCTCGTCTTCGGTCGGCATGTACTTGTTGCCGCCCAGCAGCGAGGTCACCGCCTGCAGGATGTCGGCAGCCGAGCGCGACTTGGGAATGAACCCGGAGACGCCCACGGCCACGGCACTCGACACGAAGCGTCGCGTCGTGTGCGTCGAGAACACGGCGATCGGCGGGCAGGCCGGAAGCTTCCTGAGGAACACCACGCCATTCAGGCTGGGCCCGATGGGCGACGAGATGCCGAGCAGCACCAGGTCGACGGTCTCGTTCGAAAGGATGTTGCGTGCCGTCTGGAAATCGCCTGCGGCCAACGTGATCACCGGCCGCTCGAGCTTGTTCAGCAACAGGCTCACGGCGTCTCTGACGATCTCGTGGTCATCGACGATCAGAATCCTTGCTATTCCACTACTGCTTGTCATACCTGCCTCGATGTTGAAAAGATGAGAGTCCGGTCCCTGGATCTTGGTGTGATGCCACTTCGCGGCGGCGTCATCTTTTGAAGTCAGGCTGCTTGAGCCCTGACACCGATGTTGGATCTGCCATGTGCAGGCAGCATGGGTGATTCGTGCATCTTGTCTGCACATCCTGCGATGGGTGTCTCTGGATGCTTGTGCGATGTGCCTGTTGCTTGCTCGCGAAGCACGGACAGCAAGGTCGTGGCGCTGGTGTCAGTCTTGTGGCGCGAGCCGGTGTGCTCGTGCGCCTTGCCCGCCTGCCGTGCGCGGAGAATGTCTTCACGGCGCCGGGCCAGGGCCAGCTCGCTTTGCAGCAGATCGATCTGGCTGTTCGCGTGCTGGAGGAATTCGCGGGTGGCAGCCCGCTGGGCGACGAACTGGCGCCTCAGCACGGACAGTCGCTTGTCGAAGCAGCGATGCGCCTGCCACCACACGGCGATCAGTGTCGGGAGGAGCAGCCATGTCGCAGGCAGCGTTGCAAGGCTGGCCAGGGGGCTCGGAGAAAAGTCCATGGTCTTTCCCGTTCGGTGAGACGGTCGCTGGGGTTCAGTGACCTGTCAGGTTGCTGTCTTGGGTGTCGTCATGATCTCGATCGCAGCGGCGTTTGGCTATGGACAAATGC
>NZ_JBFUCB010000592.1:0-3774 GCF_056405435.1 Rhizobacter sp. P1_G5
CCTCAATGGCCGCATCGACGTTCAGCTTCATGAGCGTGCTGCCATGCATGTCGAAGAAGTCCCGGGAAGTGGTGTGGAGGCGACTTCGTTCAAGCTTGCTCATCAACGATCTCCATTCCACTTGATATGGCTGTCACACACCGCCACGTGCAGCCTCTTGCTTTGGATTGACAGCTCGATCTGAACTCAACGAAGCAGCCTCAATTGTTCAGCTGCGAACGATGACACCTCAACGTCTTCGGATCTGGACGCAAGCTCAAGCAAGTGCGGGTTCGACTCGTGCAACCGATAGGAGGCCGCACATGCAATCAATCTTTTCAGGCCATCCGGGCTTGAAAGTCGTGCGGTGACTTGCGACAAAGAATCGATGGTATTCAAACGAGTTATCCAGGACGTAAGTTCGGCCAGATGAGCATCGGCCTGTCTCGGAATGCTGCTTGCCAAGACCGACAGCGGAACTCTGGCAATGAAGTTCAATGCCTTCCATCGCACGGCATCGTCGCTGTCTCGCAGCAACTGGACACCTCGCGCCACGAGGGCGGCGTCCAGTTCCGTTGCGCAAACAAGTACGGCGTCAAGGACAAAGAAGCGAACGTAGCGCGATCGATGCGCCAGCAAGGCGAAGAAGGCATCCATCAATGGCGCCGCTTTGGCCCCCAGTTCCGAAGCAATCCATGCGCCGATCTTTGCCACTCTCTCATCCGAGCTGTTCAATAGCGTCCGCAGATTCTCCAGGGGATATCCAGCAAAGAACGCTTGCAGCAATCGATGCGCAACTTCATCGTCGCCACTTCTCAGCACCTGTTGGAGGGTCTGATCCGGATCTTGCCTCATTGTTGGTTCCTTCATGAGCCACTCAGCTTCTTTTCGATCTGACGAAGCAGGCGCTCCTCTTGACGAATTCGTTCCCGGTGAGGGCCATCTTCGCCGAGGCGATTCTGCTCATTCTTTCTTGTCTCGATACTCTTCTTCAGATCATCCTTGAGCTCGTTTAGCTGTTCTGGCTTTGCGCCTTCCGGCAGGTGATCTGGAATCGAACCATGCACTTTGCCTGTGCTATCGAGTTCAGGCAATTTCTGCTCATCTGCTCCTTCTCCACCCTCACTGAACATCCGATCCCAAGCCCGCCCGAGCGCCTGCGCACAGCGGCCATAGACATTGCTGACCGCCTCGCTTGCCGCCTGGATCGCCCGGATCGTCGCCTCGGTGAGCACCTTGTTCTCGGCGGTGCCCGGCACGGCCGCCGGCGGCAGTGGGATCGGCAGGCCTGGCATCGGCGCGTACTGCAGCCCGTTCGGGTCGACGTAGCCGGTGGGCTGGCCGTCGACGTAGCTGTAGGTGTTGATGCCGCCGACGAGCCCGATCGGGTCGGACTGGTGGTAGCGGCCGGTCTGCGGGTCGTAGTAGCGCTGGCCGTTGTAGAACAGCCCCGATTCGGTATCGGCGTACTGGCCCGGGAAGCGCAGTGGGAAGGCAAAGGGGCTGAGACCGCCAGGATCGACCTCGGGCGCGCTGCTGCCGAACGGCTCGGCCAGCCATCGCCAGCGTGTGTTGCCCTGCGGGTCGACGACGAGCCGCGGCGTGTCGAGGTGATCGGCGTGGATGAAGAAGACCTGCAGTGCCTCGCCGGCCACCGCCGCGGGCATGACCATCGCCACAGGGATGTCGCCGAGCCAGACGTATTCGCGCACCGCGGTGCCTGACGCGTCGTACTCGCCCAGCATGTGCCCCTGGTGGTCGTGCACGAAGATCAGCGTGCCGGCGGCGCTGCCGTCGCTCTTGCGGATGCGCTGCCCACCGGCGTCGTAGCTGTACGCGGTGGTGACGCCGCCGCGCGTGAGCGTGGCGAGTTGCCCGGCGAGGTTGTAGGTCGCGCTGTAGTCGGCACCGGTCACATTGCCGGCGCTGTCGTGCGAGAAGCCGCGTGCCGGGTTGCTGATGGCGGTGAGCCGGTTGCTCGCGGGTTCAATGGTGTAGCCGCTCCCGCTGCCGTTCAGGCTGAGCGCGCTGCGGTTGCCGGTGGCGTCATRCGCCAGCGCCCAACTCGCGTTGGCGCTGATCACGCTCGTCAACCGGCTGTTGCCGTCGTAGCCGAACTGCTGGTCCAGCGCCGGCTGCGGCGTGCCGTCGGGCAGCCAGTGCGTGTAGCCCGCCACGCGGTCGGCCGCGTCGTAGGTGATGTCGCGGAACATCGGACCGAGCCGCTGGCGCACGATGCGCCCGCTCAGGTCGCGCCAGCGCTCGTGCGCCAGCGCGCCGGCCTGCATCTGCCAGGCCCAGCTGCGCACCGCGCTGCCGAAGGGCTCCCAGCGGATGTCACCGAGCAGCGGCACGGGCGTACTGCCAGCATCGGCAGCGAAGCTCAGCGACGTGGCCTGCCCTTGCGTGTAGCCGATGGTCAGCACATGGCCCGACGGGTAGCTCAGCGCGGTCAGCTTGCCGCGGGTGTAGGCGTAGCCGACGGTGTGCACCACAGGCGCTGGGTTCGCGCCGCTGGCGGCCTCGATGCGCTGCACGGTGGCCGCCGGCCGGCCCTGGCCGGTGTAGCGGTACAGGGCCGAGCCTGCGGGGAAGCGGCTGCTGGTGAGGCGGCCACCGCCATACGCGAAATCGGGCCCCGTCTGGCTGTACGACCACCCCAGGCTCAGCTCGGGCTCTCCTGGCCGGCTGAAGACGAGGCTGGTCAGCCGGTGATCGGGGTCATGCCGGTAGCTGGCCAGGACACCGCGGCTGTCGGTGCGCGTGCGCAGGTTGCCGTTCGCATCCCAGGTCAGCGTGGTGGTGCCGGTGTCGGGGCTGGTGACCTGCGTGACATCGCCGAAGCCGTTGCGCACGTAGCGCGTGGCCAGCGAGCGCGGGTCGATGACCTGCGTGACGCGATTCAGCCCGTCGTGCGTGAAGCCGACGCGGCCCTGCATCGGATCGCGCCGCTCGGTCAGGCGGTACAGCCGGTCGTAGCCGTACCGGGTCTCGAGGTTCAGGCCGGGCACGCCCGGGGCCTGCGTCTGCAGCGTCAGCTGGCCCTGGGGGTCGTACTCGTAGCGGGTGACCGGTGCCGGCGACACCGGTGGGGGCGGCAGCGTCTGGGCGCCGGTGTCTAAGCACGCCAGCGCGGCCGCGGTGAGAACCGGGAGAAGCGTTCGCATCGTCCTCATGGCCGCTCCACCTGCTGCTGCACGCGTCCGAGCAGATCGATGCTGCGGGCCAGCTGCCGGGTCAGCACGCCGTCGGGGTCGTTGACCGTCTTCCCGGTCACGTTGCCTGCGGCGTCGAGCCGGTAGCCAATGCGGTGGCCGAGGTGGTCGAAGGCTGCGGTCCGGCGGTGCGCGTCGTCGTAGGCATAGCCGACCCAGCCGCCGTCGCCATCGCCGATGCGGATCAACTGGCCGACCGGGTCGTAGGCGAAGCTGACTTCTTCGCCTTCCACCGTCGTGCTCAGCAGCCGCTGCATCGCGTCGTAGGAGTTGTTCGTGACGCTGCCGTCGGGCGCGATGCGCTGCAGCACCTGCCCATGGCGGTTGTAGGCGGTGAACTGCGTCACGTCGCCGGCGGCCGTGGTGATGCGCTGAAGATCGCCCTGCGTGTGGTCGGCGGTGGTGTCGGCGTAGTAGACGTACCAGGTGGTCGTTTCACCGTCCGATCCCTGCTCGGTTGCGGTCAGCACCTGCCCGAGCGCGTTGTAGGTCCAGCGGGTGATGCGAGCCGGTTCCGATGACAGTGCCGCGTTGAAACCGAGGTGCCCGTCACCATCGTTGGTGGACTGCACGACCTGCT
>NZ_JBFUCB010000593.1:0-3771 GCF_056405435.1 Rhizobacter sp. P1_G5
AAGCAGGCCCATGCGCTGGCGCTCGCCGCAGACCTGCAGTGGGTCGAGCAGCCGCCCCTCGGTTTCGGCCGCGCCGGTGACATTGCGCTCGACGCCTTGCTCGGCATCGGTGCGAGCCGCGCCCCCGAAGGTGCGCTGGCGGCGCTGATCGACCGGCTCAACGCCCTCGCCTGCCCGGTGCTCGCGATCGACGTGCCGTCGGGCCTCGATGCCGACACCGGCCAGCCGCATGGCGATGCCTGCGTGACGGCCACGCACACGCTGTCGCTGCTGACGCTGAAGCCGGGGCTGTTCACCGGCCAGGGGCGCGACCGCTGCGGCAAGGTCTGGCTCGAAACCCTCGGCGTCGACATCGACCCCGGATCGGTCGACTCCTCACTCGGCGCCGCGCCACCCGCCGCCGGCTGGCAGCGCGCGCATGCGCAGCACAAGGGCAGCTTCGGCGACCTGGTCGTGATCGGTGGCGCACCGGGGATGGCGGGCGCCGCGCTGCTGGCCGCGCGCGCAGGGCATGCGGCCGGCGCAGGCCGCACGTACCTGAGCTGGCTCGACGAGACCGGCCCGGCACTCGACGGCGAGCACCCCGAGCTGATGATCAGGCGGGCGCTGTGGAAAGACGACCTGCTGCGCGAAGCCACCGTGGTCTGCGGCTGTGGCGGTGGGGCCGCGGTGCGTGCCGTGCTGCCACGGGTGATCGGCCAGGCTGCCCGCCTGGTACTCGATGCCGATGCACTGAACGCGATCGCCGCCGACACCGGCCTGCGGCAGTTGCTGATCGCGCGCGGCCGTGGCGGCCGGCCGGCCGTGCTGACGCCACACCCGCTGGAGGCCGCGCGGCTGCTCGGCCGCGACACCGCGAGCGTGCAGGCCGATCGACTGCGCGCTGCGCAGGCACTGGCCGACGAACTGCGGGCCGTCGTGCTGCTGAAGGGCTCGGGCAGCGTGATCGCAGCGCCGGGTGGCGCGCCGATCATCAACCCGACCGGCAACGCCGCATTGGCCACTGCCGGCACCGGCGACGTGCTGGCCGGATGGCTCGGCGGGCGCTGGTCGACGTCGCACGCGGCGTCGATCGATGACGCCCGGCAGGCGGCGAGCGCGGCCGCCTGGCAGCACGGCCAGGCCGCCGACCTGTCACCCACGACGCCGCTGCGAGCGTCGGACCTGATCGCCGCGCTGCACGCGCAACTGCGCCGCGGCTGAGGCCCTCAGCGCCGGCGCGGCGCCTTGGCGGGTGGCTTGCCGCCGCTCTTGCGCGCTGCGGTCTTGGCCGCGCGCACCGGATGTGCCGACCGGCCCTTGGCCGCCTTCGTGCCGGCCTTGGCCGCGCGGTCCGCGCCCTTCACCGACGCCAGCTCGGCCGCCGCGCCGCCGGTCTTGTCGACCACCTTGCGAGGCCGCGCGGGAATGCCGCCCTCATCGCCCTCGTGCACCATGCGGAAGTCGATCTTGCGGCCGTCGAGGTCCACGCGGCTGACCTGCACCCGCACCCGCGCGCCGACCGTGTAGCGCACGCCCGAGCGCTCGCCGCGCAGTTCCTGGCGCGCCTCGTCGAACTTGAAATACTCGCCGCCCAGCTCGGTGATGTGGATCAGCCCTTCGACGTACAGGCCGTCGAGCGTGACGAACAGCCCGAAGCTGGTGACGGCCGTGACGGTGCCGCCATATTCCTCGCCGAGGTGCTCGCGCATGAAGCGGCACTTGAGCCAGGCCTCGACATCGCGCGAGGCCTCGTCGGCGCGGCGTTCGTTCGCGCTGCAATGCGCGCCCGCGACCTCCCAGGTCTCTTCCTCGGTGTGCGAACCGCGCTTCGCCTTCGAGGCCGGTTCGAGCGCGCCGGTCACGATGCTGTAGCGCTTGCCGTGCAGCAAGGCCTTGATCACCCGGTGCACCAGCAGGTCGGGGTAGCGGCGGATCGGGCTCGTGAAGTGCGTGTAGGCCTCGTACGCGAGGCCGAAGTGGCCGCTGTTGATCGGCGTGTAGATCGCCTGCTGCATCGAACGCAGCAGCATCGAGTGGATCTGCATCGCATCCGGCCGGTCCTTCGTTGCCGCGGCGATCGCCTGGAACTCGCCCGGCTTCGGGTCGTCGCTGACGCTCAGGCCCAGGCCCAGCGCCTTCAGGTAGTTCTGCAGCAGCGTCTTCTTCTCGGGCGTCGGGCCCTCGTGCACGCGGTACAGCGACGGGTGCTTGTGCTGCGCGATGAAATCGGCCGAGCAGACGTTGGCGGCGAGCATCGCCTCCTCGATCAGCTTGTGCGCCTCGGTGCGCGTGCGCGGCACGATCTTCTCGATGCGGCCGTTGTCGTCGCAGACGATCTGCGTCTCGGTGGTCTCGAAATYGACCGCGCCGCGCTTCGAACGCTCCTTCAGCAGCGCGCGGTACACCTCGTGCAGGTGCAGCAGGTGCGGCACGAGATCCTTGCGGCGCGCCGCCTCGGGGCCGCGCGTGTTGCCGAGGATCGCGGCCACCTCGTTGTAGGTGAAGCGCGCGTGCGAGCAGATCACCGCCGGGAAGAACTGGTAGGCGTGGATCTCGCCGCCGGTGGTGATCAGCATGTCGCACACCATCGCGAGGCGGTCCTCGTTCGGGTTCAGCGAGCACAGCCCGTTCGACAGCTTCTCCGGCAGCATCGGGATCACGCGCCGCGGGAAGTACACCGAGGTGGCGCGCTCGTAGGCGTCCTCGTCGATCGGCTCGCCCGGCTTCACGTAGTGGCTCACGTCGGCGATCGCGACGACCAGGCGCCAGCCTTCGAACGCGCCCTTGCCGCGGCCGAGCTTGACCGGCTCGCAGTACACCGCGTCGTCGAAGTCGCGAGCGTCCTCGCCGTCGATCGTCACGAGCGCGACGTCGGTGAGGTCGATGCGGTCCTTGCGGTCGACCGCGCGGATCTTGTCGGGCAGACCCGCGGCCTGCGACAGCGTCTCGGGCGAGAAGCGGTGCGGCACCTCGTACTTGCGCACCGCGATCTCGATCTCCATGCCGGGGTCGTCGATCTCGCCGAGCACCTCGGAAACGCGGCCCATCGGCTGCGAGTACAGAGACGGCGGCTCGGTCAGCTCGATCGCGACCACCTGCCCCGCGGTCGCGTTGGCGATCGCGTTCTTCGGGACCATGATGTCCTGGCCGTAGCGCTTGTCTTCGGGGGCGACCAGCCAGATGCCGCTCTCGTGCAGCAGGCGGCCGATGATCGGCGCCTTCTTGCGCTCGATGATCTCGAGCACGCGGCCCTCGGGCCGGCCCTTGCGGTCGTAGCGGATCACGCGCGCCTTCACGCGGTCACGGTGCAGCACCGCGCGCATTTCCTGCGGGGAGAGATAGAGATCGGGCTGCCGGTCGTCGCGGACCAGGAATCCGTGACCGTCGCGGTGCCCTTGCACCGTGCCCTCGACTTCGCTCATCAGTTCGTTGCTGACTTGCGTTGCATTGGAGAAGTTGTTGTTTTTGATGATATAGTCCAAGACTTCCTGAAATGCCCAGGTGGCGGAATTGGTAGACGCACTAGTTTCAGGTACTAGCGGGTAACTCCGTGGAGGTTCGAGTCCTCTCCTGGGCACCAAGAATAATCAATAAATGCGGGAAATTTGAGAAGGCCAGCACCAACGTGTTGGCCTTTTGCTTTTGTGAGAGAGAGATTGAAGATGCGACTTTCGCTCATGCTATAGTCGCAGGCTTCCTGAGATGCCCAGGTGGCGGAATTGGTAGACGCACTAGTTTCAGGTACTAGCGGGTAACTCCGTGGAGGTTCGAGTCCTCTCCTGGGCACCA
>NZ_JBFUCB010000594.1:0-3761 GCF_056405435.1 Rhizobacter sp. P1_G5
GGCGTACCGCGATGCACAGAAGGTGCAGGGCGATGGCGATGCGAAGGCGTCGGCGATCTATGCCGAGTCGTTCGGCCGCGATCCGCAGTTCGCCCAGTTCTACCGCAGCCTCGAGGCCTACCGCGCAACCTTCCGCAGCAAGTCCGACGTGATGGTGGTCGATCCGTCGGGCGAGTTCTTCAAGGCGATGCGCGGCCCCGGGCGCGAGTCCGCCGCGGCGCCGGCGCGCGTCAAGAAGCACGCCGCCTCTGCTGCCGCCGAGTGACCTGCGCGATTCATGTCGGACACCCTGCTGGCCGCGCTGGCGTTGATGCTGGTGCTGGAGGGCGTACTGCCGTTCATCAGCCCGGGCGCCTGGCGGCGGGTGTTCGAGCGAGCGACCCGGCTGTCTGACGGCCAGATCCGGTTCATCGGGTTGAGCAGCATGCTGGCCGGACTCATCGCGCTCTACTTCTGTCTGGGCTGAACGCGGCGTCGGCAGGCGTGGATCCAACGGCCACCGTGGATCCGGCTCCGCCGGTCCAGTGGTGGCGCCCCCTCGAGGGGGAGGCGCGTCAGCGCCTCGGGGGTGGGTCATCCCCCCGGTACAATCTCGTTTTTAATACCCGGTGATTCACATGTCGTCTGCTTGGCTCCTGCCCGAGCACATCGCCGACGTCCTGCCTGCGCAGGCGCGGCGCATCGAGGATCTGCGTCGAGACCTGCTCGACGGGGCTCGCAGCTACGGCTTCGAACTGGTGATGCCGCCGCTGCTGGAGCACATCGAATCGCTGCTGTCCGGCACCGGCCGTGAACTCGACCTGAAGACCTTCAAGCTGATCGACCAGCTCAGCGGCCGCACGATCGGCGTGCGCGCCGACACCACGCCGCAGGTCGCGCGCATCGATGCGCACCTGCTGAACCGCCAGGGCGTGGCCCGGCTGTGCTACTGCGGGCCGGTGCTGCACACCCGCCCGGCCGGCCTGCACGTGACGCGCGAGCCGCTGCAGTTCGGTGCCGAGATCTATGGCCACCGTGGCCTCGAGGCCGACCTTGAAGTCCAGGAACTCGCGCTCGACCTGCTGCAGCGCGCCGGTGCGAACCAGCTGACGCTCGACATGGGCGACGCACGCATCGTGCGGGCGCTGCTGGCCGGCAGCGGCCTGCCGGCGTCGGCGGTGGCCGCGCTGTATGCCGCGCTGGCCGCGAAGGACCAACCCAGCGTGGTCGAGCTCACGGCGTCGTTGCCCGAGCCGTCGCGCAGCGGCCTGCTGGCGCTGCTGCGGCTGTATGGCGGCGAAGAGGTGCTGGCGGCAGCCCGCACGCAATTGCCCGCGCTGCCGCTGATCACCGCGGCGCTCGACGACCTGCAGTGGCTCACGCAGCACCTGAAGCAGGCCCACGCCGGCGTGCGCATCGGCTTCGACCTGGCCGACCTGGGCGGCTACGACTACTACAGCGGCGCGCGCTTCGCGGTGTATGCCGCCGGCTCCAGCGATGCGGTGGCGCGCGGCGGCCGCTACGACGAGGTCGGCGCGGTGTTCGGCCGCACGCGGCCCGCAGTCGGCTTCAGCCTGATCGACCTGAAGGAGCTGGTGCTGATCGCGCCGCCGCGGGCGATGCGGGCGGCGATCCGTGCACCCTGGGGCGAGGATGCCTCGCTGCGCGCCGCGATCCGGCAACTGAGGGAGCAGGGCGAGTCGGTCGTCTGCATCCTGCCGGGGCATGAACACGAAGGCCAGGAATTCGACTGCGACCGCGAGCTGGTCGCGCAGGCCGGCCAGTGGCAGGTGCGAGCGCTCTGACGCCGCCTGCCGATCCACCCATTCGAGACATTGGACAGGACAGACATGGAACAGACACGCGGCGGCCACAACGTGGTCGTGGTCGGCACCCAGTGGGGTGACGAAGGCAAGGGCAAGGTGGTGGACTGGCTGACCGACCACGCGCAGGCGGTGGTGCGCTTCCAGGGCGGCCACAACGCCGGCCACACGCTGGTGATCAAGGGCGTGAAGACGGCGCTGCAGCTGATCCCGTCGGGCATCATGCGCGAGGGCGTGGCCTGCTACATCGGCAATGGCGTGGTCGTCGATCCGGTGCACCTGCTCGGCGAGATCGAGCGCCTGGAGGCCATCGGGCTCGAGGTGCGTTCGCGCCTGTTCATCAGCGAATCCTGCCCGCTGATCCTGCCGTTCCACGTCGAGGTCGACAAGGCGCGCGAGGCGCTGCGCGAGACCAGCGGCGCCGGCAAGATCGGCACCACCGGCAAGGGGATCGGGCCGGCGTATGAAGACAAGGTGGCACGCCGCGCGCTGCGCGTGCAGGACCTGAAGCATCCGGAGCGCTTCGCGAAGAAGCTGCGCGAGCTGCTGGAGCTGCACAACTTCGCGCTGGGCGGCTACCTGAAGTCGAAGCCGCTGGAGTTCCAGCCGATCTACGACCTGGCGATGAAGGTCGCTGAGCAGCTCAAGCCGATGCTGGCCGACGTGGGCTACACGCTGTTCATGAAGCACCGCGAGGGCGCCAACATCCTGTTCGAGGGCGCGCAGGGCACGCTGCTCGACATCGACCACGGCACCTACCCGTACGTGACCTCCAGCAACTGCGTCGCCGGCAACGCCGCGGCGGGCGCGGGTGTCGGGCCGGACCTGCTGCACTACATCCTCGGCATCACGAAGGCATACACCACGCGCGTGGGCAGCGGCCCGTTCCCGACCGAGCTCGACATGAACGAGCCCGGCACGGTCGGCCACCACCTGTCGACCGTCGGCCAGGAGCGCGGCACCGTCACCGGCCGTCCGCGCCGCTGCGGCTGGCTCGATGCCGCGCTGCTGAAGCGCTCGATGATCATCAACGGCATCTCGGGCCTGTGCATCACCAAGCTCGACGTGCTCGACGGCCTGCCGGAGATCAAGGTCTGCGTGGGCTACGAACTGGACGGCAAGCGCATCGACATCCTGCCGCTGGATGCCGACGACATCGTCGCCTGCAAGCCGATCTACGACACCTTCCCGGGCTGGACCGAGCGCACCGCCGGCATCACGCAATGGGATGCGCTGCCGCTGAACGCGCGGCGCTACCTGGAGCGCGTGCAGGAGTTCATCGGCCGGCCGATCGACATGGTATCGACCGGTCCCGACCGCGAGCACACCATCCTGCTGCGCCACCCCTATCAAGCCTGACGCCTGGAGCCTTTGAACATGCTGACCGACGACGGCAAACACCTTTACGTGTCCTGGGACGAGTACCACATGCTGATCGAGCGCCTGGCGCTCAAGGTGCATGCCTCGGGCTGGGAGTTCGACCAGATCCTGTGCCTGGCGCGCGGCGGGATGCGACCGGGCGACGTGCTGTCGCGCGTGTTCGACAAGCCGCTGGGCATCATGTCGACGAGCTCGTACCGGGCCGAGGCCGGCACCATCCAGGGCCGGCTCGACATGGCGAAGTACATCACCCTGCCGAAGGGCGAGCTCGCCGGACGGGTGCTGCTGGTCGACGACCTGGCGGACTCGGGCGTCACGCTGCGCGCGGTGGTCGACCGGCTGCGCGGCATGCCGGCGATCGCCGAACTGCGCTCGGCGGTGATCTGGACCAAGGGCGTGTCGAGCTACACGCCGGATTACTACGTCGAGCTGCTGCCGACGAGCCCGTGGATCCACCAGCCGTTCGAGGARTACGACGAACTCCGCCCGGACGGCCTGGCGAAAAAGTTCGCCATTTGACGAGGCGGGGCGCACAAAGCAAAAAGCCAGCACGATGTGCTGGCTTTGCCTGTTCCTTCG
>NZ_JBFUCB010000595.1:0-3744 GCF_056405435.1 Rhizobacter sp. P1_G5
GCGGGTCGCGGCGCGCGAACGCGCTGAAGGTGTCGGCGGCGTCCTTCGGCCGGTCCTGCCGCAGGTACAGCTCGCCCAGCTGCTGGTAGACGCGCCACTCGTAGGCGCGGCGCTCCGGCGTCGTCATGTAGGCGGGGATGCTCTCGGCGCCCTGCAGGTTCTCCAGGCTCAGGCTCGCCACGCGGAAGGTGTCCTCCACCAGCTCGCGGTCGCCGCGCGTCAGGCCGGGCAGCGTCTCCAGCTCGCCGTCGTCCTTGCGGCCGCCGAGCTTCAGGTCGAGCACGCCGAAGAACGGGTGCAGCGCATCGTCGAGCCGGCCCAGCTTGAACAGCGACCAGCCCTGCATGTACAGCGCGCGATCGCGGAACGGGTTCGACGAATCGCCCTGCAGCACGGTGCCGTAGGCCTGCTCGGCCTTCGCGTAGTCGCGCGTCGAGAACAGCAGCTCGCCGCGGCGGAACTGCGCCTCGTCGCGGTAGATCGTCTTCGGGTACTTCGCGACCAGGTCGTCGAGCGTCTTCAGCGCGAGCTCGAGCTCGCCGCCCTGCTCCTGCGCACGCGCCAGCTGGTACAGCACGCGGTCGTTGGTCTCGTCCTGCGGGTAGGTCTTCAGGAACTCCTGGTAGCGCGCGGTCGCGGCCTTGTAGTCGGGCGTGCCGTTCGGCGTCTGCTGGCCGGCGGCCAGGCGGTTGTCGGCACCGTCCATCTCCAGGTCGCCCAGGCGGCGCATCGCCTCGGCGCGCTGCGTGGCCTTCGGCGCGGCCTTCAGGAACTCGGTGTAGGCGGCGATGGCCTGGTTCTCGTCGGCCTTCACGCCGTTGTCTTCCGCGACGGTGATCTCGCGGCCGGACATCGACTTCAGGGTCGGCTGGTCATCGCCGGGCAGCGTCTTCTTGCCGGCACAGGCGGCAAGCCCGAGCAGCATCAGCAGCGCCAGACTATGGCTTGGGCGGCGCATTGGCGGGTTCCAGTTGCTTGTTGGCCTGGCTCGCGGCGCGGTCGTACAGCTGTGCGACGGCGAAGCGGGCCTGCGTGGTGTATTCGACCAGCCGGTCCTTCTGCTGCACGAGCTCGCTCACCGCCAGCTCCTGCACGAACTGCTGCTGCTCGGTGCTCAGCGCGGCCACGCGCGGCAGCAGCGCCTCGATGGCCTTGCCGAGCTCGGCGATGCGCGCGGCGAAGGCATCGAACTTGGCCGGCTCGTCCTGCTGCGCCTGCGCAAGCGCCGCATCGACGCGGCGCGTGTCGGCCAACGCCTCGGTGGTGGTGCGCGCGCTCTTCTTGGCGTCCCACAGGTGCTGCGGGTACTCCTGCGCGAGGCGCCAGGTCAGCGCGCCGGACGCGAGGCGGAAGCGCTCGCGCGCCGCCACCGCTTCGGGCATGTCGCCGGCCTTCTCGAGCGTCGCGCGGATGTGCTCGACGCGCGCCTGCAGCGCCACCTGCTGTTCATCGGCCAGCGCTGCGGGGTCTTCCTCAGTCTCGATGCGGGCGAGTTCGGCGGTGATCGCGTCGAGCCGCTTCTGCAACACATCCAGCCCGCCGTCGGCCGCCTTCGCGCGCACCTTCGGCAGCCGCTCGGCATAGGCCTGGCGGCGGTTGGCGAGCATGTCGCTGAACACACTGAGGTTGTCCTGCCACTGCAGCAGGTTGCTGCGCAGGAACTGCAGGTCGCGCCAGTTCTTGAAGGCTTCCTGGAACGAGTGCTGCGCGAGCAGCGGCGCCAGGTGGTTGGCGTGCGGCATCTCGGGCAGCTCGCCGATGTTCCAGAACCAGCCCATCTCTTCGCCGGGATTGCGCTCGAGCAGGCCGTCGAGCAGCTTGCCGGYGCGGATTGCRGTGATCGACTGGTCGAGGTTGGCGTTCTCGCGCTCGAACGACGCGATGGCCTCGTTGTAGCGGTCGAGCGACTGGCCGCTCGCACCGGCCTCGGCATAGGCATACGGCACCGCGATCATCGCCTCGAGCACGGCCGAATCGCCCGGGTCGCGCAGCGCCAGCTCCTGCCACGGCACCAGCGCCCGCTTGGGCTGCTTCAGCGCGGCCTGGGCCCAGCCGAAGCCGAGCAGCGCCTTGTTGGCCTGCATGCCGTTCAGGCGCACGCGCTCCAGGTGGATCAGCGCGGCCTCGGGCTTGTTTTCCTGCAGCGCGGCGAAGCCGAGCGCGACGTTGGCCTTGTCGCGCAGGCTGCGCGTTTCCTCGTCGGGCGCGGGCGCCGTGCCGAGGGTCTCGAGCAGCTGGTTGCCGCGCTCCGCGTCACCGGTGCGGATCAGCGCGACACCCAGGTTGAAGCGCGCATAGCGCGTCGCGTTGGTGCCGCCGGGCATCTTGCCCGGATCGGGCAGCTTGGCCATCGCCTCCAGCTGCGCCGCGGCGCCGGCGAAATCGTTGCGCGCCATCAGCACGTTGGCACTCAGCAGCCCGCGCTCTTCCTCGAGCTCGGGCGGCAGGTTCTTCTCGATGCGGCCCAGCGCCTCTTCGGCCTCGGGCAGGAAGCCGCGCTGGTAGCGGATCTTCGCGAGGTAGAACCAGGCGCGGTCGCGCACCGCCGGCGTCGCGCCCTTCTCGATCAGCTGCGCGAAGATCTCGCCGGCCTCGCGGTGCAGGCCGTACGACAGCAGCAGGCCACCGCGCAGGATCTCGGCTTCATCGGCATGGTGCGAGACGCGGCCGAAATGCTGCGACACCATCAGCCCGGTGATCGACGAGAAATAGCGGCCCTGGTAGAACTGGTACAGCGTCTCGCCGTAGTACGGGTCTTGCACCCGRTGCGGCGGCAGCGGCTCGGCGGCGAGGACCATGCCCGATAGCGAGCCGGCGAGCCACGCCACGGCGCCCAGGCGCAGCAGGTGTGCGGGAACGTTGCGAAGGCGCATGGCGGCTTACTGCCAGACCTTGACTTCGAACTCCGGCTGCAGCTTGCCGGTGTTGTCCTTGATCTGCAGCTCGATGTACTTCGGGTCGGTGGTCTTGTCGAACTTGACGGTCGCGCCGCGCTTGTAGTCGCGGAAGTGCGGGCCGCCGCCGGTGAACACCGCGACGATCTGGTGCTCGCCGGCCTTCAGGTTGCCGAGGAACACGCGCTGCACGCCGCCGCGGTGCAGGGCCTTCACCTCCAGCGGGGTGTAGAGGTAGTTCGCGACGACCTTGTCGTCGAGCTTCACCTGCACCGAGCCGAGCTCGAACATCTTGCCCACGTCCATCGAGACGAACACCGCCACCTGCGTGTTGGCGGGGAACAGCAGTTCCTCCTCCAGCACCAGCAGGTCGCGGTTCAGGCGGATCACGTCGCCCTTCAGGTCCTGGATGCGGCCGTCGAGGCTGGCGGCTGACGATGCGGCGGCGGCCGGGGCCATGGCGGCTTCGGGAGCGCTGGCGGCCGGGGCCGGCGCCGGTGCCGCATCGGCCGCGAAGGTGGCGCCGCACGACAGTCCCAACAGTCCCGCCAGGCATCCGGCAGCCAGCAGGCTGCGACTACGTTTGAACATGGGCGCGGTCTTTCTCAAAAGGTGGCCGAGACGAACAGCTCGAGGACGTTCGCGTCGAACGAATACAGGCTGTGGGTGCGGATGTCGGTGAAGTTCTTGTAGCGGAATCGCATGAACTGGTACTGCGCGTTCCACTTGATGTCGTACTTGTCGGCGATCTTGCCGGCGGCGTAGGTGGCCTTCGCGCCGACGCTCACGTCGTTGAAGTCGCTCAGCTGCTTGTTGCGCGACACGTAGCGCGTCTCGCTCTGCGCGTTGT
>NZ_JBFUCB010000596.1:0-3726 GCF_056405435.1 Rhizobacter sp. P1_G5
CAGTAGAGGTTGCCCAGGGTGGAGTTGGCATCGATGCTCATGATCGGCCTCGCCGAGAGTGGATGAGCGCACATTCTCGGAAGCAGGTCGGCGCGGGGATACGTGCCGGGCATGAAGACTTCTGAATTCGCATCAGGCGGCCGGCGCGAATCCTCCGTCGAAGGTGTTGCGCACCTCGAGCCGCTGCTTCAGCAGCCCGGCTTCGAGGTAGAAATCGGCGGTGGCCTGCTGGTCGGCGAGCACCTGGGCGTCGACGGCGATCCAGCGCTGCTGGCGACGCTCGAACTGCAATCGCGCCGCTTCAGGCGGGATGCCGATGATGCGGGCGAGCGCGGCCGAGAACTCCGGCACGTGCTGGTACGACCAGCGCTGCGCACGCACCACGCGCTGCGCGAAATCCTGCAGCACGGGGCGCTTCGCGGCGATCGCGCTGTCGGTCGCGGCCAGGAAGCTCAGGCCCGACGACAGCCCGCGGCCATTGACCAACACGCGGGCGTGGCCTGCCGTCTCGGCCAGCGCGGTGTAGGGCTCCCAGGTGGCCCAGGCGTCGACCGAGCCCTGCGTCAGCGCGAGCTTGGCCTCGGCCGGCGGCAGGAAGCGGAAGGTGTCGGCATCGGCCTTCAGCCCGGCCGAGGCGAGCGCCTTCAGCGCGATGTGGTGGCCGATCGAGCCTCGGTTGGTCGCGATGTGCTTGCCTTTCAGGTCGGCCGCGGTCTTCAGCGGCGAGTCGGGGCGAACCAGTACGGCCGTGCCGTACGGGTCGGAGCGGTTCACGCCGATCGCCTTCACGCGCACGCCGTTGGACAGCGCGAAGATCAGCGGTGCATCGCCGATCGGGCCCAGGTCCACCGCCTCGGCGTTCAGCGCTTCGGCCAGCGGTGCGGCGGCCGGGAACTCGGCCCACTGGATGTCGTACGGGAGGCCCTGCAGTTCGTTCGCGGCTTCGAGCAGCGCGCGCAGGCCGCCTTTCTGGTCGCCGGCCTTCAGCAGCACGCGCTCGGCGGCGCGCAAGCGGCCTGCGCCCAGGGTGGCCGCGGTACCGATCAGCAGGTGGCGCCGGGTGATGGAGGTGAAGGTGCTCATGTCGTGCTCCTTCACGCGGCACGCCGGTTGCCGGTTGCGAGCCGTTCGGTCACCAGCTGGCGCGTGCGGGGGATCAGCTCGCGGCCGTAGTCGATGGCGTCTTCCAGCGGGTCGAAGCCGCGGATCAGGAAGGTGGTGACGCCCAGCGCGTGGTAGTCGAGGAAGGCCTCGGCCACCTGCTCGGGCGTGCCGACCAGCGCGGTGCTGTTGGAGCGGCCGCCGGTCTCCTGCGCGATGGCCGTCCACAGGCGCTTGTCGACGCGCGAGCCCTTGGCCGCGGCCGCCAGCAGGCGCTGCGCGCCCACGCTCTGCTGCGGCCCGCCGCGGCTGTAGCCGGCCTGCACGCGCAGCCGGCGGGTCTCTTCGAGGATGCGCTCGGCGCGCGCCCAGGCCTTGTCTTCGGTCTCCGCGAGGATCGGGCGGAACGACACCGAGAAGCGCACGCTGCGCCCATGCTTGGCCGCCTCGGCACGCACGCGGCTGGTCAGTTCGGCCACCTGGTCCAGCGATTCGCCCCACAGCGCGTAGACATCGGCATGCTTGCCGGCCACCGGGATCGCCGCGTCGGATGCGCCGCCGAAGTAGATCGGCACGTGCGGCTGCTGCAGCGGCTTCACCTCGGAGAAGCCGGCCTGGAAGCGGTAGTGCCTGCCGTCGTGGTCGAAGGGCTTGTCCTCGGTCCAGATGCGGCGCAGCAGCGTCAGGTACTCGTCGGTGCGCTCGTAGCGCTGGTCGTGCGTCAGCCAGTCGCCATCGCGCCGTTGCTCGTCGTCGGAGCCGCCGGAGATGAAGTGCACGCCCAGGCGCCCGCCGCTGAACTGGTCGAGCGACGCGATCTGGCGTGCCGCCAGCGTCGGTGCGGTGAAACCCGGCCGGTGCGCCAGCATGAAGTGGATCTTCTCGGTGTGCGCCGCCGCGTACGCGATCGTCAGCGTGGCGCTCGGGCCGGTGGAGTGGTGCGGCACCAGGATGCGGTCGAACCCGGCCTGCTCGTGCGCCTGCGCGAAGCGGCGCACGTAGTCGCGGTCGATCGCCGGGCCTTGCGCGGCATGCGTCTCCGAGACTTTCTGGGTCTGGATCATGCCGATGAATTCGATGCTCATTGCGGTGTCCTGCTGTCGGGAGATGACGAAGAAGGAGGACGGTAGCGACGATGGTGCGAGCGTCGCAAATAATGATTTCAGGGCTGGATATGCGATCTGCACGATTCGCAGAAGGCGCGTGCGCGTGTAGCCTGTGCGGCTTGGCTCCCGTTGGCGGCCAGGAAGGAGACTCGACGATGCGAACCGATCATGGCGACCGTGTGCTGCAGGACTTCATCGACCAGGTGTCGCACCGGCTCGACGAGCGCACCGATGAGGCGGCCGTGCGCCGCGATGTCGGCGCGCTGCTGGCCGACCTGGTCGCGCACGACGACTGGCTGCCGGCCTCGCACGCGCAGCCCGGTGCCGACCGCTACCGGCAGTACCTGCTGCACCGCGATCCGCGAGCGCGCTTCTCGGTCGTCAGCTTCGTGTGGGGGCCGGGGCAGGCGACGCCGATCCACGACCACACGGTGTGGGGGCTGMTCGGCGTGCTGCGCGGCGCGGAGCTGTCGCAGGGCTACCGCTTCGCCGGGCCCACCAAGCTGGTGCCGGCCGGCGCGCCGGTGCGGCTGGAGCAGGGGGCGGTCGATGCGGTGTCGCCGAGCGTCGGCGACATCCACCGCGTGGCCAACGCCTTCGACGACCGCACCTCGATCAGCATCCACGTGTATGGCGCCGACATCGGCGCGGTCGAGCGCTCGGTCTACACCGAGGACGGCCAGCGCCGCAGCTTCGTGTCCGGCTACTCCCCGTTGCCTTGATTCATTGACCTCTTCACCATGACCGACACCACCGTGATCCCCGCCCTGAACCCCGTCGACGTGCATGCCGCGCTGCTGGCGCGCGACGAGATCGCGCTGCTCGACGTGCGCGAGGAAGACCCGTTCGCGCAATCGCATCCGCTGTGGGCGGCCAATTTCCCGCTCGGCCGCCTCGAGCTCGACGCCTGGGGCCGCATCCCGCGGCGCGACACGCGCATCGTTGTCTACGGCGAGGGCGCGGATGATGCGGTGYGCGCCGCGCAGCGCCTGCGCAGACTCGGCTACACGCAGGTGCACCTGCTGGCCGGCGGCTTGACGGGCTGGGCCGCTGCGGGGCTGGAGCTGTTCCGCGACGTGAACGTGCCGAGCAAGTCGTTCGGCGAGTGGGTGGAGGAGGCGCGGCACACGCCGTCGCTCGCGGCCGAGGAGGTGCAGGCGCTGCTCGATTCGAAGGCCGACGTGGTGGTGCTCGATGCGCGCCGCTTCGATGAGTACCAGACGATGAACATCCCCGGCTCGACCAGCGTGCCGGGCGCCGAGCTGGTGCTGCGCGTGCGCGACCTCGCGCCGGATCCGGCCACGCGCGTGATCGTCAATTGCGCGGGCCGCACGCGCAGCATCATCGGCACGCAGTCGCTGGTGAACGCGGGCATTCCGAACCCGGTGAGCGCGCTGCGCAACGGCACGATCGGCTGGACGCTGGCCGGGCAATCGCTGGAGCATGGCGCGGCACGGCGCTTCGGGCCGGCGAGCGCGGCGGCGCGCGATGCGGCGCGGCACGATGCGCGGGCCGTGGC
>NZ_JBFUCB010000597.1:0-3725 GCF_056405435.1 Rhizobacter sp. P1_G5
GTCCAGGGCGTCAAGCTGATCAGCATGTCGGGCGGCGAGGCCGTCGTCGAGGTCGGCGGCGAGCGCCAGCAGCTGCGGCTCGGCGGCGTGCAGGTCAGCCTCGGGGCCGCGCCGGTCGAAGGCGGCGGCAGCCGCATCGTGCTGCCGGTCGGCCCGGGCGGCCATTTCTACTCGCAAGGCTCGATCAACGGCAAGGCGGTGGTGTTCCTCGTCGACACCGGCGCCACCACCGTGAGCATCTCCCAATCGGAAGCCGACGCCATCGGGTTGAAGTACCGCGACGGCCAGCGCGGCATGGTCAACACCGCCAATGGCTCGGTGACGGCCTGGCGCATCACGCTCAATTCGGTGCGCATCGGCGACGTGCAGGTGTTCAATGTCGATGCCGTCGTCATGCCGGCCTCGATGAGCCAGGTGCTGCTCGGCAACAGCTTCCTGACGCGCTTCCAGATGAAGCGCGACAACGACACGATGACGCTCGACAAGAAACCTTGACCAACGCGCAGCGGGCCGAGCGCCGGGCCGCCCCAAGCCGGCCCGCATCCCCTCGGGGGATCGGTCGACGTACTCGTCGATCGAGGGGTCGTCATCACGTGGGTGGCCGTGCGAAGGCAAAGCTCACCAGCGCCACCACCCCGAGCGCCGCCAGCATCAGCAGCAGCTCGCGGTAGCCGGGCAGCGCCAGCAGCAGCCAGGCCGTCAGCACCGGCGCGGCTGCCCGCGACAACAGCGCGATCGCCGACATCGCCCCGCCGATGCGCCCGACGTGCGCCCGGCCGAAGTACTCGGGCACCAGGTTGCCGCGCACGATCGTCACCAGCCCGTTGGCGATGCCGAACAGCACCGCGAACACGATCAACGCCGCCAAGTGCTCGGCCAGCGCGAAGATCGCGAACGACAGCGGCAGGCCACCCAGCACCGCCAGCCCCAGCCCGCGCGGCGTGACCCGGCGCCCGAAGGCGAGGAACACGAAGCGCCCCGCCACCTGCGCCGGCCCGATCCAGGTCAGCACCGCGAGCGCCTGCACCTCGCTGCGCCCCTTCGACGCGAAGATCGGCATCACATGCGCCCACAGCGTGGCCGCCGAGAACGAGTACAGCGTGAAGGTGGCAGTGAGCAGCCAGAACGCGCGGTGGCGCAGGGCCTCGTGCAGCGTTGCATCGTCAGCGGCGTCGTGCCCGCCACGCGGCGCCTGCGGCGGATCGCTGCCACGCAGCGCCCAGGCGTGCAGTGGTGCCACGCCCAGCAGCAGCACGGCGCCGATCACCGCCAGCGCGATGCGCCAGCCCCAGGCGTTCACCAGCCAGGCCACCGCCGGGAACGACAGCGTGCTCGCGAAGCCGCCCACCAGCGTCAGCGACGTGATGCCGTCGCGGTAGCGCTCCGGAAAGCGCTTGGTCAGCACGGTGAACGCCGGCTCGTACAGGATCATCGCCATCGCCGCGCCCAGCAACACCCACGCGACGTACAGCGTGGCCGGCTGCGCCACCTGCGACCACAGCAGGAAACCGGCACCGGCCAGCACCGCGCCGAGCGTCATCACGCCCCGCCCGTGGCCACGGTCGATCGCCGCGCCGGCCGCGTAGCTGCTCGCGCCCCACACCGCCAGGCCGAGCGTGAAGGCGCCCATCAACACGGGTTTGCTCCAACCCAGCGCCTGCTGCATCGGCAGCACGAAGGACGAGAATGCGTAGTACAGCGCCGCCCAGCTCACCAGCTGGCCGGCAGCCAGCGCGGCCACGGTGGAACGATAGGAAGAAGTCACCGCGGGATTATCGGTAGGCCCGTTGTCGCTGCTGGGACACTTCGTCAGCGCACGACCGTGCTAAAACGCGGCGCACAGGAGACACGACGATGGATTTGAACTTCACGCCCGAAGAGCAGGCCTTCCGACAGAAGATCCGCGGCTGGGTCGCCGAGCACCTGCCGAAGGACATCAGCCACAAGGTGCACAACGCGCTGCGCCTGTCGAAGGACGACCTGCAGCGCTGGGCGAAGATCCTCGGCCAGCAGGGCTGGCACGGCTGGGCCTGGCCGACGCAGTTCGGCGGCCCGGGCTGGAACGCGATCCAGCGCCACCTGTTCGAAGAAGAGTGCGCGCTGGCCGGCGCACCGCGCGTGGTGCCCTTCGGCCCGGTGATGGTCGCGCCGGTGATCATGGCCTTCGGCTCGCCCGAGCAACAGAGGCGCCACCTGCCCGGCATCATGAGCGGCGAGGTGTGGTGGAGCCAGGGCTACAGCGAGCCGGGCTCGGGCTCCGACCTCGCGTCGCTGAAGTGCCGCGCCGAGCGCCGCGGCGACTACTACGTCGTCAACGGCCAGAAGACCTGGACCACGCTCGGCCAGTACGGCGACTGGATCTTCTGCCTGGTGCGCACCAGCACCGAAGGCAAGCCGCAGACCGGCATCAGCTTCCTGCTGATCGACATGAAGAGCCCCGGCATCACGGTGCGGCCGATCATCACGATGGACGGCGAGCACGAGGTCAACGAGGTCTGGTTCGACGACGTCGAGGTGCCGGCGGACAACCTGGTCGGCGAGGAGAACAAGGGCTGGACCTACGCCAAGTACCTGCTGGCCCACGAGCGCACCAACATCGCCGACGTGAACCGCTCGAAGCGCGAGCTGGAGCGGCTCAAGCGCATCGCGAAGGCGGAGAAGGTCTACGATGACGTGCGCTTCCGCGACGAGATCGCGAAGCTGGAGGTCGAGATCGTCGCGCTGGAGATGATGGTGCTGCGGGTGCTCAGCGCTGAAAAGTCCGGCAAGCAGTCGCTGGACGTCGCCGGGCTGCTGAAGATCCGCGGCAGCGAGATCCAGCAGCGCCTGACCGAACTGCTGATGCTGGCGGCCGGGCCGTACAGCGTGCCCTTCATCCACGACGCCATGGAGGCCGGCTGGCAGGGTGACCACGTCGGCGCGGCGTACTGCGCGCCGCTGGCCGCGACCTACTTCAACGTGCGCAAGACGACGATCTACGGCGGCAGCAACGAGGTGCAACGCAACATCGTCGCGCAGACGGTGCTGGGCAGCTGAGGAAACGACATGGACTTCGACTTCTCCGACGATCAAGAGATGCTGCGCGACTCGGTGCGCAAATGGGTCGCCAAGGGCTACGACGCCGAGCGGCGCAAGCGCATCGTGCAGGCCGGGGGCTGCTCGMGCGAGGCGTGGCGCGAGATGGCCGACCTCGGGCTGACCGGGCTGTTCGTGCCCGAGGCGCAGGGCGGCATGGGCTTCGGGCCGACCGACGCGATGGTGGTGATGGAGGAACTCGGTCGTGGCCTGGTGCTGGAACCCTATGCGCAAGGCGCGCTGATCGCCGGCGGCGTGCTGTCGGCCTGCGCGCCGCAGCCGGCGATCGACGGCTGGCTCGGGAAGATCGCCGCTGGCGACGCGCTGGTCGTGCTGGCACACCAGGAGCGCGGCGCGCGCTACCGGCTGGCGCGCGTCGAGACCTCGGCGAAGGCGGCCGGCAGCGCGTGGACGCTCAACGGCGCGAAGAGCCTCGTGCCGGCCGGTGACCTGGCGGATGCGTTCATCGTGCCGGCCCGGGTGTCGGGTGCGGTCGACGACCCGGCGGGCGTCGCGCTGTTCCTCGTCGAACGCCGCGCCGCCGGCGTGAAGACGCGCGGCTACGGCACCGCCGATGGCGCGCGTGCGGCCGAGCTGGCGCTCGCTGATGCGCCGGCCACGCTGCTGGTGGCTGCCGGCGATGGTCATGC
>NZ_JBFUCB010000598.1:0-3716 GCF_056405435.1 Rhizobacter sp. P1_G5
GCGCGGCAGGTCACCGAGCGCAGCGATGCGCCGGGGCAGCGCTTCAACTACGCGGGTGCGCAGACCGAGGTGCTGGGCCTGGTGCTGCGCGGCGCGACCGGCCGCACGCTGTGCGACTACGTCGGCGAGCGGATCTGGAAGCCGATCGGCGCGCAGGCGGCAGCGAGCTGGCTGCTGAACCCGGCCGACCACGTGGAGCTCGCGCAGGGCGGCTTCAACGCGACGCTGCGCGATTACGCGCGGCTCGGGATGATGATGGCCGCCGACGGGCAGGTGAACGGCGCCGCGGTGGTGTCGCGCGAGCACCTGCTCGACATGACCGATGCCGCGCGCCAGCCCGAGGCCTTCCGGCCCGGGCAGATGCAGTACCACGGCAGCAGCTACTTCGGCTACGGCCTGCAGACCTGGCTGCTGCCGGGCCGGCAGCGCCGCTTCATGCTGCTGGGCGTCTACGGCCAGGCGATCTTCGTGGACCCGGCGCTGCGGCTGGTGGTGGTGCACACCGCGGTCGGCAAGGATGCCTCGGGCGATGCGAGCGGCCACCACCTCGGCGTGGAGCGCGATGCGCTGCTGCGCGGGATCGTCGCGGCCTACGGGGACTGGTAGTCGCCGCGGTCCAGCAGCGCCGCATCCTCATGCAATTGGCGCAGCGCCAGCAGCTGCAGCAGCGCCGGTGCGAGCAGCACGTCGCCCGGCCTGGCCTGCGCCGCGGCGACCTCGCGCGTCACGGCTTGCAGCCGTTGCGACAGCTCGCGCAGCCCGGCCGCCTCCAGCCGCCGCACCAGCGGTGCAGATTCGCCGGCCCACCCGCGCGGCAGGCGCGCCAGGCCGTGGTGCAGCAGCGTCGCCAGGTGCTGCCGCAGCGCTTCGAGCTGCAGCGTGCAGGGGTCGGCACCGGCCGGCCGCGCCACGCCCAGCGGCAACGCGCCGAGCGCGCCGCTCGCCGCCGCGAAATCCGGCACCAGCAGACCCCCTTCGCAGCCCAGCGCCCACGGCTCCAGGCTCGGCACGCCGTGCTGCCAGCTCAGCACGCCCGCCACATGGCGCAGCGCACCGTGCCGCCCGCTCGCGGCAGCGGCCATCGCATCGAGCGCATGCGGCGCATGCCGTTCGTGGAAGCGCTGCACCAGCAGCGGCGCACCTTGCGCATCGCGCAGCAGCATCGCCACGCCTTGTTCGTTGGCGTCGTAGGCCGGCGGCTCCACCTCGGCCGGGCTGAACACGATGAAGCGCCGTGCCGCGTGCCGCGGCTGCAGCGCTGCCGTCGGGTGCGCCAGTTGCTCGGCGCGCAGTGCGGCCACGCTGTCGAAGCGCACCGGTGCGCCGAGCTGCGCCCAGTCGGCCGCCTGCGGCAGCACGCTGTTCTGCGAGCTGCGCGCACGCGCCAGCCGCACGCTGCCGTCGGGCCGCCGCGCCGCCTGCTGCGCGAGCAGCTGCCCGCGCGCCAGCGCCTCCAGCAGCACGCCAGGCGCGAGCCGTTCGGCGGCGCGGATCGCGGCCTCGTCGGCACGCCGCGCCTCGGGCACCTGCCACGCATGCGCCAGCACCAGGCGCGTGCCGGTGTCGATGTCGGCCATCACGAGGGTGGTGCGGCGCGCCTCGCCGTCGCGCTGCGTGCGCGCGCCCAGGCACATCAGCCTGACCCGGTCCAGCGCGGTCTCTCCCGCCTGGCCGATGCCCAGCACGGCGCCGGCATGGCCAGGCAGGCCGCCCGCGGCCTGCCGCAGGCCCAGCTCGGCCAGCAGGTCGACGCCCTGCGCGGCGTCGTACAGCGCGCGGCGCTTCGCGTAGCCCTCGCCCCAGGTCTCCAGGTCGGCGAGCAGCAGCGACAGCCAGGCCGCTTCGGTCGCGGCGATGCGTGCGGTCGACAGGCCTTGCATCCATGCATCGGCGCCTTGCGACACGCCGTGCCGCGCGATCGCCTCCACCAGCTGCTCGAACGGCGCGCGCTCGACCGCGTGAGCCTGGCCTGCCGAGCCCAGCCGCACCGTGAGCTGCGGTGCCGCTGCATCCTGTTCGCGTGCGGCGCGGAACGCCCACACGCCCAGCGCGACGTGCTCGCAGGCCGCCGCGCGCACGCAGTCGCAGCGCGCGGTCTCGAGTGCGGCACCGCCCCAGTAGCGCACGGTCGCGCTCGGCAGCCGCGCGGTGTCGCACGGGTCGCCGCCGCCGCGCTGCCGCACCTCGATGCTGATGCCGGCATCGCGCAGCAGGCCGGCCTGCGTCAGCAGCGTGGCCGGCACGACGCGGGCCAGCGCCGCATCGTCGGCATCGGCCACGGGTGCTGCGACCGGCAGCGGCGCGGCCGCCTGTTCCGCCTGTGCCGAAGCCGATTCGCGGTACGCCAGCGCCGCGATCACGCGGTGCCGGCACACGCCGGCCGCGTTGCAGCTGCAGCGCGCATCCTGGATCGCCACGCCCGCCGGCCAGCGGCACGACACGCCATCGTCGAACACCGCCTCCAGCAGCCCCTGCGCGTCCACCGACAGCCGCGGCCGGTAGCCGCCGGCCAACTCGCGCACCGCACGCTTGACGATGCCGGCATTCGCCGCATGCGACAGCGCCTCGGGCGACAGGTGCAGCAGGTCGTCGCGGACGATCGCCCCCACCGCGCTCACTTCAGCTTCTCCGCGAGCCAGGCGGCGAGCTGCCCCGGCGTCATCGCGCCGACCTGCGCGCCGGCCTCCACCAGCCGGCCGGCCAGCTCCTTGTCGTAGACCGGGTCGGCCCGCTCGTCGAGCGCGGCCAGCCCGAGCACGGTGCTGCCCTGCGCCACCAGCGCGCGCACGTGGCCGATCAGCACGTGCTCCGGCATGCCCTCGTAGAAGTCGCTGACGATCACGACCACCGCGCGCCGCGGCACGCTGATGCGCTCTGCCGCGTAGCCCACCGCCTTGCCGATGAAGGTGCCGCCGCCGAGCTGCACGCCCATCAGCACCTCGACCGGGTCGGTGACGCTGTCGCTCAGGTCGACCACCTCGGTGTCGAACGCGATCAGGTGCGTCTTGATGCCCGGCAGGCCCCACAGGCAGGCGGCCGTCACCGCCGAATGGATCACCGAGTTCAGCATGCTGCCGCTCTGGTCGACCAGCAGGAAGACCTGCCAGGGCTCCAGCACGCGCCGCGTGTTGACGTGGAACAGCGGCCGCTGGATCACGAGCCGGCCGCGCTGCACATCGTAGTGGCGCAGGTTGCGCTTCAGCGTCTCGCGCGCGGCGAACTGGCTGACTGCCCCCTGCAGGCTCAGCTGCTGCGGCTTGCGCGCGCCGCTGAAGGCGCGCTGCACCTGCTTCGCGAGCTTCTCGACCAGCTCGCGCACCACCTTGTCGACCAGCTTGCGCGCCATCGCCAGCACCTGCGGATTCATCAGGTGCTTGGTGCGCAGCACCGCCTGCAGCAGCGCCGGGTTCGGCGTCGCGCGCTCCAGCACGTCGAGGTTGGTCACCACCTCGTCGATGCCGTAGCGCTCGATTGCGTCGCGCTCCAGGCGTTCGATCGTCTCCTTCGGGAACAGCTCGTGGATGCCGTTGATCCACTCCGGCACCGTCAGCTGCGAGGCTTCGCTGCCGCCGTGGCGGTCGAGCGCGTCGTCGGCGTGCCGGCCGTCCTGCGACGGGTCGTCGCGGCCGTACAGCCACGCGAGCGAGCGGTCCATCGCGGCCGCGTGGCCGCCGGCCGCGCCGAGGCTCGCGTCGGCGGCCTCGCCGAGCAGCAGG
>NZ_JBFUCB010000599.1:0-3711 GCF_056405435.1 Rhizobacter sp. P1_G5
ACATGGCTGCGATCAATATCCGATGCTTGGAAGGCATCGATCTCGCATCTGTTCCGGTCACGCACTTCGATGGGCGATCTAGGTGACGATCGCCGCCTCGGTTGCGCATGCAGTGGTGACTTCTCCGTGACCGACCTGAAGCCGGAGTTCTCCGCATCAATGCTGCCATGAGGAACCCTTCAATCTGCCCGGTGTGTCAGTCGCGCGAACTCGTCGAAGGGCGAATCCTTGCTGATGGCTCAGAAAGCGGTGCCGCCGAGAAATTCTTCCCGAGCGGGCTGCGCTTCCTGTTGCTGAGGCGATCCGTGCGGTTGACAGGCAGGGAGGCTTTCAGAGCTTGCACGGACTGCGGGCACGTCTGGAATCAGCTCGATGCCACGGAGTTGCGGGAGCTGATCGAGCACGGAGCGTCGGAAGGGCTGAAGCGAAAGCTCCAGAGCCGCAAATGATGTCCCGGAAGGGGGGCTCGACATGCAGGTGCTGGTGCGCGAGGTTCGGGGTGACTCATTGCGCGGAAAATGAGCAGTCATGCAACATCCCTCCAACGCTTCGATTGCCAATTTCGCCGAGGTGGCTCGCGGCTACTGCTCTTGGTGCGAGGGCGAGTCGTTGGGTCCGGACCCGGCGTCTCAGGCCGCCGGCTGGCTGGCGCGCCTCTACGCGGCTGCGCTTGTGCTCCCAGACCGGGATGCCGAGAACGACAGGGAACTGCCGGATCTGCCCCAGCCCGGGGCGGACTGTGCAAAGTCGAACCTTGCGCCGTTTCTTGGCTGGTACTACCGCGAGTTTTTTGATCCCGATCCGACGCTTGCCGACGAATCCGGCATGGGCGATGTCGGTGATGACTTGATGGACATCTACCGAGACGTCAGAGCGGGCCTCGTCTTGTTCGACAGCGGCGATGTGAACGACGCGGTCTGGCATTGGTCGTTTCTTCACCGGATCCATTGGGGCCGACATGCCGTCGGCGGTCTGCTCGCGCTCCACTGCATGCACGTTTCGAAGGACAGACCTTCGGGGCTGGGTTAGAAGACCTGGAAAACGCTTCAAGTTCTGCGTTCTCACACAGCCTCGGCCAGCAGCTGGCGATTCGAAGATGAAGCAATCACTTGGCCTGGTTTCTGTCGTTGTTCGAGATTACGACGAGGCCCTGTCGTTCTACGTGGACACACTTGGGTTCTTGCTGGTCGAGGACTCTTTTGTCCCTGAACAGAACAAGCGGTGGGTGGTCGTTTCCCCGCCTGGCGCCACAGAGTCGCGGCTTCTGCTCGCTCGCGCATCAGATCCGCAGCAGGTTGAGCGGATAGGACGTCAGACTGGCGGGCGGGTTTTCCTGTTTCTCTACACGGACGACTTCGAACGCGACTACGCGCGTTACAGGGCCAAAGGTGTGTCGTTCGTACGCCCTCCAAAGGTCGAACCCTACGGCAAAGTTGCGGTGTTCGAGGATCTCTACGGCAACCTGTGGGACCTGCTTCAACCCAGTCTGCCCGTTGGTCGCGACACTCCGAACCCGGTTTGATGGGTGCAGCGTCGGACAGCTCGTGGAGAGGTTGTTCTTGCATGAGCGTCTCGCTCGGGGCCCAAAAAATACATGAAGCCGCACTTGTTATCACCGCTGGTTCTGGTTGTTGCGATGCATGCGGTGCTTGCGCAGGAGCCCACTTCTGCCCAATCAGAACTTCAGCGGACGCACATCGAGGCGAATGTTCCGCTGCAGGACGAGTTCGAGCCTCTTCTGCAACGCGACCTGCTCACATTCTTCAAGCGGGCTCACGGCTCGACCGTCACGACCATCGAAGTTCAGCCTCTTCGCCTTGGCCCGACGCAGTCCGGTGTCTCATACCCCAAGTTCTATCTTTGGGTGAAGGCAATGGCTGGTTCGTCAGTTCAGCAGGCGGGTGCCGTTAGAGTTGCCGCGATACAGCGCACTCGTTTTGAGGTCACCGACTTCTTTCCCGTTGAAAGCATTAAGGAGAGACCGGATGAGGTCGGACAGGTGTTCCCGGCAGCACTCGTGCGCACCATTCAGGAACGGGCGGCCAGCCAGTAAGGCAGTGTGAGGGCAGTCTGGGAGAATGACTGCCAACGAAAGTGCGTGCGCATGTGGAGGAGCCAAGTGACCATCGATACGCCCGGAATGCTCGGCATCATCGCTCGCAAGAATGAGCGGACGAGAGCATTCATCGACCGCGAACGGTCCAGAATTCTCTCTTTTCGGCAACGACGGGAGCCAGACGTTTCCATTGCTGATGTTGATGCGTCGCTCAACCAAGACGATCAACTCATCGGGTTGTCCTTGGCGATGAACGGCGCCGATCTTTCTCTGGCCATTGACGAGCTGCAACAGGACGGCTGCCAGCGCGGTCAGGACTTCGTCGTCACCAGTTCCGCTGAAGGGGTTCTGGACATCCCACTGCCCGCCTGGCTCTCGATGGAAGAGCGCTCGATGGGTCCGCTTCCAGACTCCATGGCTGGCAGGGGCAAGGCAACCGAGGAAATGTGGACGCGTCAACGACGCAAGGTCTACACGTTCGTGCACGACTGATGAGCGACGAAGACAACGATCGCGTACAGCAGGTTTGATGCAGCCCTCGCTCCTCATCTCGGCTTGGCCCGCTGATGCCAGCACAGCTCGCGCAGCCCTGGCCCATCGCATGAGACGATTGCGCCTGGCTTCAAACGATGTGCATCTCACATGCTGCTGCAACTGCGCAAGATCCGACGACGAATCAAGGAGGCCTGCGAGGACGTTCGCATCCACTACATGTATGCGAAAGCCGGCGTCAAGTTTCGCAAGCCCACCGCCGACGAAAAGCGGCTGGCGATGGGTGTTCGCGATCTCATCGATGCGGGCTTCTCCATGGAGTTCGATGCACGACAAGAGCATTGGATCACGCGCGCCTTTCCTGGCGGAGACTTCGAGATCAAGTACTCGTACAACTACGAGGATGAAAGCAGTCTCGCGAGATTCCTGATGATCACGCGCGTGGAGATTGCCAACGATGTTGCGGGAGCAGAAGAGCTGTTTCGCGACGGCAATGCTTCAAGGGAAACCGGCGCGGCATCCGTCGGCGGCCGCTTTGTCTTCAAGGGAAACCTGCAGAGCTGGGGCGACAACGCATACGGTGCGCTGACCCTCGCCGAGCCCAACGAAACGGTGGTCGGCTGTGTCCTGTCCTTCCAGAAGGAACGGTTGGTCTACACGATCGTTCTGCGCGGGGCGTTTTTTGAAGACGCGGAGCAGGTCGAAGAGATCGTTTATCCCCATCTGGAGACTGCACTCGCCTGGTCGCGCAGAGCTGCCTGACCTTGCCGTCACGCCTGCTGCTGCCGGCACACCTCCAGCACCACGCCCCGCAGCCACCGATGCGCCGGGTCGCGATCGAGTCGCGGGTGCCACATCTGCGAGATCGTGATGTGCTCCGTCGGCACCGGCAGCTCGAACGAGCGCAGCGCGTTGCTCGCCCTCAGGTGCTCGAAGTACGACGCGGGGATCAGCGCCACCATGTCGGTCGCGGCCGCCGTCGACAGCGCGGTGCCGAAGCTGGGAACGATCACGGCGACATTGCGCTTCAACCCGGCGGCGGCGAGTGCGTCGTCCACCGRCCCGGTGATTCGCCCGCGGCGCGACGTGACGACGTGGTCGCAGGCCGCATACCGCTCGGGCGTGATCTCGCCGTCGGCCAGCAGCGGGTGACCCTGTCGCAC
>NZ_JBFUCB010000600.1:0-3709 GCF_056405435.1 Rhizobacter sp. P1_G5
GAAGCGGGCGGCCGTCTCGGGGATCAGCTGCATCAGGCCCTGCGCGTTCTTCGGCGATTGCGCGACCACGTCGAAGTTCGATTCGACCTGGATGAACGCGAGCGCGAGCTGCGGATCGACGCGGTACTCCGGCGCGATGGTCTTCACGAGGTCGACGATGTACTTGGGGCCGTTGGTCCGCAACTCGGCGGTGGGTGCTGCGGCGACGGGTGTGGCCTGCACCGCCGCCGCGACGACGGGCGCGGGCGGGCGCATGCAGTCGGGGATGTCGGCGCCGGGCTGGCCGACGCGCTCGAGCATGCGCACCGCCTGCGGCAGGCCTTGCTCGGCGGCGGCGTGGAAGAAGAACGACGCGGTCGCGTCGTTGCGGTCGATGCCGCGGCCGTTCGCGTACATCCACGCGAGGTTGTATTGCGATTCGGCGTCGCCCTGGCGGGCGGCCTGGCAGTACAGCTGCGCGGCGCGCACCGGATCGCGCGGCACGCCTTCGCCGTTCTCGTAGGCGACAGCCTCGTCGCGGGTCAGGCGGACCAGCAGGTCATCTGACGTGGCGAGGGCGTCTGCCTGCGCCCGCACCGTGCCGGTGAGGCAGCAGAGCAGCAGCAGGAGGGTGGGCAGGCGCATCGGTCGGACAAGAGGGAGTGGAGCCGAAACTTAACGGCCACACCCTCTGCCCACAACCGCCCATGCGCGGGGGTGGCACGAACTCCGCATACCTCCACCCGTTCAGGCTGAGGTATCGAAGCCCTTCTCGCTGTCAGCGAACCGTGTACCCGCGCCCGTCCATGCAGGCGGCCACCGCGCGCTGGAACACCGAGGCATCGGCCATCGCCGACGGCTGCGTGGTCGCCCAGCGGTTGCATTCCTGGCGGTCGGCCTCGGTCTGCGCCGGGCTCTGCCCGTTGCGCGGGTAGAGGATGGGATCCGGCGCGGGCTTCGGCGGCGGCAGAACCGGTGCCGGTTGAGCGGCATCGGCCCCCGGCGGCGGCTCGACGACGGCATAGCCGCCCGGCGCGGTCGCGTAGTAGGCGCCGTTCGCGTAGTAGTACGGCGCGCCGCCGATGTAGAGCGTGGTGTAGGCCGGCGGCAGCAGCGGCACGACGATGCCGATCGGCGGCGCGATGACGACGTAGCGCGGGCCCTGCGGGCGGAACCAGACGCCGCCCTGGTAGAAGTAGTTGCCGCCGTGGAACCCGATGCTGATGCTGCCGCCCGGCAGCGCCGCCGCGACGTAGCCGCGCGACGGGTAATAGTGGTCGTGGTGGTAGCGGTTGTCGAACTGCCAGTGCGGCGAGCGGTAGCCGGGGGGCGGGCCGCCGCGGCCGTGGCGCTCCTGGGCCTGGGACACGCCTGAAAGAACGGCCAGCGCGAGGATCGCACCGGTCAACACGAATCGCTGGATGGTTGCCATGTCGATCTCCTGGACGATGCGATCGTCGCGGGAGAGCGTATCGGGTGGGTTGCAGGTGTGCAAAGAAACGTGTGAGGTCGCTGCACCGGGGCTGACTACCAGTCATACATGTCTTTGGTCCACTTGGCACCCAGGTGATATCGCGTCGGCACGTCGCGCAAACACACCTCACGGTGACGCCGCTCAAGTCAAACTAATATCTGAACCAAGGGCATAACGTTCATATAGCTCGGGAAAGCTACCAAAGATATCCTCATCTGCGTCATAGAAATCTTGCCTTGCGGCAATCTGGCGGGCGCCTTCCAACAAGGAAATGCCAGCTGTGCCAACGAAGGCAGTCGGAGATGGATGCCTCGTGTTGAGCAAATTCATGAATCCTGCGGCTGCAGCGAAATTCGCTTTCGCCTCTTCAGACAGAAGGTAATCAACAAGGACACCCAAATAGTAGAGGAAGCAACTGCCTTTCGAGTAGTACAGCACCTCTGGCAAGGTCGAGGGACTATCGACCAGCATTTGAATGGCACGCGTGCGCCCAAGGCCATTCAAGGTGCGCCAAGCCCAAGCCTCATCCAAGTCGTCAGGGGCTGGCGTCCATTCATTACATAGAGATAGATCAATATTCATTACCGCCTCCAATTATGGACAATCCTTCTTGCAATCCCAAGCGTTCTTGAGGCGACGCTCCCACTTCTCCAGTTCCTTTTCTTTTTGCCGAATCTGGTCATCGTGGCCACGCCCCGGTCCCCAATTGCCTTCCCACAATTTTCTACCTGTGATGCACATGCGCAGCTTGCGGATTTGCCATCGCATGTTCTCGCACTTGTCCAAATTCGGAGGGGGAGGAGCACTGCAGATTCTTGAGTACGCATCGTGCATTGAATCTTTAAAGTTAATCGCTGGAACGCTTGATACGGGTTCCGGATGCAATAAGTCGTACAAGCTGCCACCGGGGGATTGGCCGGTGAAATGCTCCCACGTGTTATTGATTCCAATACCTATTCCGATGCCGCCAGCGCCTGCTGCTGCCACAGCAGCCCCGGCAACAGCCAAAGGAACACCAGCTGCAGCTCCTCCTGCGCCAACAGCCCCTGCAGCGGGCGCAAGCGTTTGCAGAGTCTGCTGAGAGCTGCCAAAGTCGAAAAGTCCAAGTGGATCCGTGCCGACCAATGGGTTACCGTCAACGTACGTGTATGTGGACGGACTCCCTCCCGCCAGCCCGATGGGGTCACTTTGCGGATATCCGCCGCGGGAGGAATCGTAGTTTCGGAAGTAGTTGTACCAGAGTCCGCTCTCCGCATCCGCATACTGCCCCGGGAACCGCATGTTCTGCGTGAAGGCCCCAAGCCCCTCGGGATTGGTCTCTGGCGCCGTCGTGCCGAACGGCTCGGCCATCCAGCGCCAGCGCTTGGCGCCGTTCTGGTCCACCACGATACGCGGTGCGTTCAGGTGATCGGCGTGGATGTAGAACACCAGCGGCGGAGCGTTCGGATTGCTCGCGTTCGCCGGGTCCGGCATGAACATCGCCACCGGGATGTTGTCCAGCCACACGTATTCGCGCAGCGCCTTGCCGGTCTGGTCGTATTCGCCCAGCAGTCGGCCCTCCAGGTCGTACACGAAGATCACCACCTCGCCGGTGCTCGTCACCTTGCGGATGCGCCGGCGCTCCGCGTCGTAGTCGTAGCTGCCGGTGACGCCCGCCTTCGTGATGCTCGCAATCGCGCCGTTCAGGCCATAGGTTGCCGTGTAGCCTGCGCTGTCGTTGGTCGTGTTGCCGGCGTTGTCGTAGGTGAAGCTTCTGGCCGGATTCGTGATGCTCGTCAGCCGGTTGCTCGTCACCTCGGTCGTGTAGTCGCTCGGGTTGCCGTTCAGGCTCACGCTCGTGCGGTTGCCGTTCGGGTCGTAGGCGATCGACCAGCTCGATGCCGACGTGATGATGCTGGTCAGTCGGCTGTTTTCGTCATACGCGAAGCCCTGGTTCAGCGCCGGCTGCGGCGTGCCGTCACTGGCCAGCAGGTGCGTGAAGCCGGTGATGCGGTCAGCCGCGTCGTAGCTCACATCGCGCAGCACATTGCCCAGTGGGTAGCGCACGATGCGACCGCTCAGGTCGAACTGCCGCGTATGATTCACCAGGCCGCTGGTCATGTGCCAGTCCCAGCCACTCACCGGGCCGAAGGGTTCCCACTTCACGTTGCTGATCAGCGGGATGGGCGTGCTGCCTGCATCCTTGGCCAAGCTCATCGCGTTGAGCTCGCCGGTGTCACGCGTGATCACCAGCACCCGGCCCGACGGGTAGGTGAT
>NZ_JBFUCB010000601.1:0-3706 GCF_056405435.1 Rhizobacter sp. P1_G5
GCGCACCGGTGCGCGAGGTTGTCATCGATGGCGAGACGGGGGCGCTGGTGCCGTTCTTCGATGTGGAACGCATCGCAGAAGCCACGGCCGGCGCGCTCGAAGGCGGCAGCGCGTGGGCTGCACGCCGGCTTGCTGCGCGACAGCTCGCGCAGCGCTATTCGATGCAGGCCGGCCGCGCCGGCTACGACGCCTTGCTGAGCGCGTCATCCCCCCAAGTGGTGGTGCCGGTTTCGTGAGGAATCGGCACTGCACCGGATAGACTGACCTTCACAAGAACGGGAGTAAGCCTCCATGACGAGGACGAGGGGAGGGGCGCCACAAGTGGTGTCGCAACAGCAGCTGCTGTGGGCATTGGGATCGATCTGTTCCCTGCACCGCCAGCCGTTCGCGGCCGAACTGATGGCTCGCGAGTTTCCGCCGCCGTGCACGCACGCGACGGTGATCGCGGCAGGCCGCGCGCTCGGCCTGAAGATCCGGCAGGTCACGCTGAAGCCTGCGCGTCTCGAACGCATGGTGTTCCCGCTGCTGGTGGCACTGAAGGCCGATGCCACGGACGACGCGGCACCGGTGTTCGGCATCGTGACCGCCGCGGTCGACGGCAAGGTGGTGCTGTTCAAGGCCGGCAGCGCGACGGCGAACGAGCTCGACGCCGAGACGTTCGCGCAGGCGATCACCGGCGTGGCCTGGCTGGCGGTGCCGGTCACTGCGGCCGCGGCCGATCCGGATGGTGCGGCCGGGGCACCGCGCTTCGGTTTCCGCTGGTTCGTGCCCGAGCTGATGAAGCACCGCCAGGTGTGGCGCGATGTGCTGCTCGCTTCGCTCGCGCTGCAGCTGATCGCGCTGGCCACGCCGCTGTTCACGCAGGCCATCATCGACAAGGTGGTGGTGCACCGCACCGAGAGCACGCTGATCGCGATCGGCATCGCGATGCTGATCTTCACCGTGTTCACGAGCCTGCTGAGCTGGGTGCGCCAGTACCTGGTGCTGCACACCGGCAACCGCGTCGATGCGGTGCTGGGGGCTGCCATCTGGGAGCACCTGCTGCGGCTGCCGCTGCGCTACTTCCAGCACCGGCCCACCGGCGTCGTCGCGGCGCGGCTGCACGCGGTGGAGACGATCCGCGAGTTCGTCTCGGGCGCAGCGGTCGGGCTGGTGCTCGACCTGCCGTTCCTCGTGATCTGCCTGGGCGTGATGTTCTGGTACAGCGCGTTGCTGACCTGCATCTCGCTCGGCGTGCTGGGCGTGATCGCGGTGGTGAGCGTCGTGATCGCGCCGCTGTTCCAGGCGCGGCTGAACGAGCAGTTCCTGCTGGGCGCGCGCAACCAGGCTTTCGTCACCGAGCACATCGCCGGCTTCGAGACGGTGAAGAGCCTGCAGATGGAGCCGCAGCTGCGGCAGCGCTTCGCGGGCTACCTGGCGAGCTACCTGCAGTCGGGCTTCAAGACCAAGCAGACGGCCAACACCTACAACATCTTCGCGACCACGCTGGACCAGGTGCAGACGCTGCTGATCCTGATGGTGGGTGCGTACACGGTGATGACCGAGCCGAGCTTCACGATCGGCATGCTGGTGGCCTTCCAGATGTTCGCCGGCAAGCTGAGCCAGCCGGTGCTGCGCATCGTTGGCCTGTGGAGCCAGTTCCAGCAGGCCTCGCTGAGCGTGCAGCGGCTGGGCGACGTGATGAACGCGCCGGCCGAGCCGTACTCGATCACGCCGCAGCGGCAGACGGGTGGTGCCGGCCGCATCGAGGTGCGCAACCTCGGCTTCCGCTATGCCGATGACCTGCCGATGCTCTACCAGGACCTGAGCCTGAGCATCCAGCCGGGGCAGACGGTGGCGATCATGGGCCCGTCGGGCACGGGCAAGAGCACGTTCGCGAAGCTGCTGATGGGCTTCTACCAGCCGAGCCAGGGGCAGATCCGCATCGACGACGTCGACATCCGCCACATGGCCGCCAACGAGCTGCGCGCGCACTTCGGCGTGGTGCCGCAGGAGACGGTGCTGTTCAGCGGCAGCATCTTCGACAACCTGCGCGCGGGCAACCCGGCAGCCAGCTTCGACCAGGTGGTGCAGGCCGCGAAGATGGCAGGCATCCACACGACGATCGAGGCGCTGCCGCAGGGTTACCAGACCGAGATCGGCGAGCGCGGCAGCGGCCTGTCGGGTGGGCAGAAGCAGCGCCTGGCGATCGCCCGTGCACTGCTGAAGGGCCCGAAGGTCTTGATCTTCGACGAGGCGACATCGGCGCTCGACCACGACACGGCCGAGAGCTTCGCGAAGACCATCAACGGGTTGAAGGGCCGCGTGACGATGCTGTTCATCACGCACAACCTGCCCAAGGTTCTGAAGATCGATGCGGTGGTGCAGCTGCATCGGGAGGGCGGGCACCAGTTGCAGGCGGTGCCGGCAACGCCGGCGGACCTGGCTGCAGAGGCCTGAGATGCGGCTGCTGGGGTTTCCCCGAGGGAGAACCTTGCGGGTCAAGAGCCACACGTGCATATGTCCTGCACAGTTGATTTCTATGCTGATCCGATCAACACCACCTGGCAGTGCAACCCGGTGTTGGCAAAGGACGGCAAATGAACGATTGGCTGAGTGTTGCGGCAGTGATGTCGCTGGTGGGGCTTGTGGTTGTGGTGGTGAAGGTGGCGTGCGAGCGCTGGATTGAACGGCGAGCGGATGCATTGTTCCTGCAGGCGAAGGGCACCGCGCTGGATGCGGTCCGCTCGTACGGCTTCGAGACGGGCAAGGCGGAGCGGCGATGCCCCGCGTGCGCTGGGTTGGTGACGGTGAGTGAATGTGCGACTGGCGTGCCAGGGGCGCTGCCGGTGCTGGAGGTGCGCTGCGAATGCGGCCTGTGCGATATCAGCTTCTGCCTGCAAGCGCTGGTGGAGGATGAAATGGAGTAAGTCGCCAGGCCGGACGCGCGGCTTGCAGTCGCGCGTCCGCGCCGCGGATTCGTTCCATACAGAGTGCTCATAGCGCCATCTCGCTTGTAGATGTCCCCCATCAGAGGGTGCGCGCAGTTCCGGGATTTGCGGCGCGACGTGACTAGACTGAAGCGGTCAAGGGGAGAAGGAAGAAGACATGTCGAACATCGTGATCAGTGATGTGCTTGCTGGGCGCCCGCAGTTGATGCGCCATGTGCGGAACAACGGGCGTGCGCAGTTCGAGGCGCAGTCGTGGATCGCGTTGCTGTGGAAGCGGGTGGCCGCGTTGCTGCTGCCGCCTCCGAATGGCGAAGCTGCCGCGGGCTTGCCGAAGGAGTGGCGCTTCTAATGAAAAACTTTGCCCTCTTCTTGGTGATACTTCTCGCGTCGGCCTATCTTTTCGGAAGTGAGGAGATATCGGTTCATCGAACAGAAAGTGCGATTTCAGAGTCCCCTGCGTTYGTCAGCRCCAAATTTGTCGAGGTCATCAAAACAGGCGGCAAGAAGCTCAGTTCTTACCGAGTGCGCTACGCTTTTCAGGTCGGCGGCGCTCGGTACTACGCCTTGACATCGTCGACGGATGAAAACGGAGCCCTTCAATACATGGCGCAGCCGGAGACATTGGTCGCCTATGACACCCGGGATCCGACCGTTAACACATTGAAGAGATACTACGATCAACGGAAAACTCGCGGAAACCTCTCTCAGTCACTGGTCGTAGTCGGTGTGCTTTCAGTTCTCGTAGCCCTACCAGTTTGGCTGCTGCTGAGTTGGAG
>NZ_JBFUCB010000602.1:0-3701 GCF_056405435.1 Rhizobacter sp. P1_G5
CAGGCTGATCTGCTCGCCCGACAGCTTGTGCGGGTAGCCGCTGCCGTCGACCTTCTCGTGGTGGTGCAGGCACACGTCGAGCACCACGGCGCCGGCGCTGCCGCCTTCGAGCAGCATCTCGTGGCCGCGCTCGGGGTGGCTCTTCATGATGTCGAACTCGGCATCGGTGAGCTTGCCGGGCTTGTTCAGCACCTCGAGCGGCATCACCGCCTTGCCCAGGTCGTGCAGCATGCCGGCCAGGCCGGCCTTCTTCAGCTGGTCGCCCTGCAGGCCGAGCTGGCGGCCGAGCGACACCATCAGCGCGCAGACGGCCACCGAGTGCATGTAGGTGTATTCATCGGCGCGCTTGAGCCGTGCGACGCTGATCAGCGCGCCGGGGTTGCGCAGCACCGATTCGGAGATCTCCTCGACCAGCTCCTCGCACTGGCCGGCGTCGACCGCCTTGCCCAGGCGCGCCTCGCCGAACATCGATGCGATCTTCGGCACCGAGCGGCGGTACAGCGCGGCGGCCTTGGCCATCGCGGCGTCGCCGCTGTCGAGGGCGTCGAACTCCATCGGCATCGACGCGACGAACTCCAGCTCGCGCTCGACCTCGTCGGCCACCGATTCCTGCGTGATGGCCTGCGCCACGGCAGCCGAGCCTTCGACATCCAGGCCCTTGCCGGTGTCGATCCACAGCTCCTTGACGCCGCCGGACTTGATGCGTTCGAAGTCAGCGTCGGATTTCAGGATGAACTTCGAGCGCCAGAACGGGTGATCCATCCACGAGCCGCAGAACTCGTGGACATGCATGCCCAGGCGCAACTCGCTGACAGCAATTTTCTTGATCACGCTCGACTTCCGGACTTGTGCACTGGTTCACGGTGGCAACGCGCCTCCCCTGACGGACTGTCCACCTGGGCAAGATATCGGCATCCGGGGATGGGCATTGAGGCACTTGCGCGAGGATTTCACGCCTGGGTGCACGCTCGGCGCCCCCGATTGCGCCGCCCGCCACGCCGGGCTAAAAGACCTTCCCATGGCCACATCCCCGCCGGCGCCCGCCGTCCTGCCTCCGCGCCGCAAGTTCGCGGCCCTGCTGGCCGGTGCAACGCTGGCTGCCTCGCTGCTGATCGGCTGGCTGCTGTGGGTGGCGCGGCAGGACGCCATCCAGTCCGCCCAGACCACCGCGCTGAACTACGCGCGCACGCTGGAGGTGCGCATGGACGGCACCTTCCGCCGCACCGATGCCGTGCTTCGCGCGCTGACGCAGACGGTGCCGCCCGAGGCGCTCGCGCCGCAGGGCGAACTCGCCCACGCCCGGCAGGTCAACGGCGAACTCGATGCGATGCTGCGCGATTTCGACGAGCTGATCGCGCTGCGCATCATCGACGCCCGCGGCGACCAGCGCTACGTGACCTCGTCGGCCAGCACACCGATGGCGAACTATGCCGATCGCTCGTTCTTCAAGGCCTACCAGCGCGACCCGCAGGCCGGCCTGCTGTTCACCGACGTGGTGACCGGCCGCGTCAGCCAGCGCCCGACCATCGTGATGACGCGTCCGGTGCGCGACGCGCAGGGCCGGTTCGTCGGTGCCGCGCTGGCGCCGCTTGACCTCACCTACTTCCAGCAGCAGTTCCGCAAGCTCGACATCGGCCGCAACGGCACGGTGTTCCTGCGCCGCACCGAGGCCGGGAATCTGGTGCTGCGCTGGCCGCAGATCGATGCCGAGGTCAACAAGCCGATGCCGCCCGACCAGCCGATCCTGCGCGCGGTCAAGGCGGGGCAGCCGGAGGCGGTGAACGAGTACGTCGCCTTCACCGACGGCGTGCGGCGCATCTCGGGCACGGTGGTCGTGAAGGGCTACCCGTTCTTCCTGACGGTGGCACTCAGCCACGACGACGTGCTCGCCAGCTGGCGGCGCCTCGCGTTGTTCACCGCGCTGGCCTGGCTGCTGCTGCACCTGCTGATGGTGGTGATGATCCGCCGGCTGTGGCGCAGCGACCGCGAGCGCCGCTCGCTCGAGGCGCAGCTGCGCGAATCGCAGCGCATCGAGTCGATCGGCACGCTGGCCGGCGGCATCGCGCATGACTTCAACAACATCCTCGCGGCGATCCTCGGCAATGTCGCGCTGGCGCGCGAGGACATCGGCGCCGGCCACCCCGCGCTCGCGAGCCTGGAGCAGATCCACAAGGCCAGCGTGCGCGCCCGCGACCTGGTGCAGCAGATCCTCGCGTTCGGCCGCCGCCAGCCGCAGGCGCTGGTCAACCAGCCGCTGCAGCCGTTGGTGGAGGAATCGGTGCGGCTGCTGCGTTCCACGCTGCCGGCGGTGGTGTCGCTGGAGTGCCGCCTGGCGGCGCCGACGCTGCACGTCAACGCCGACGGCACCCAGGTGCAGCAGGTGCTGATGAACCTGTGCACCAACGCCTGGCATGCGCTGCAGGGGCGGCCGGGGCGCATCGAGGTCGGGCTGGCGGCGTACGAGGTGGTGCCGGGCGACGAGCGCGCCATGGGCACCACGCCGCCACTGGCCGCCGGGCACCATGCCCACCTGTGGGTGCAGGACCAGGGCGTCGGGATGGATGCGGCCACGCAGGCGCGCATCTTCGAGCCGTTCTTCACGACCAAGCCGACCGGGCAGGGCACCGGGCTCGGGCTGTCGGTGGTGCACGGCATCGTCGCGGCGCACCACGGCGCGATCCGCGTCGACAGCGCGCCCGGGCGCGGCACGACGATGCACCTCTACCTGCCGGCCGCCGAGCCGGAGCCGGTCGAGGAAGCCCTGCCGGTCACCGCGCCCGGCGCGCTGCAGGGGGCCGGCCAGCACGTGGCCTACGTCGACGACGACGAGGTGATCGTGCTGATGGTGGAGCGGCTGCTGCTGCAGGCCGGCTACCGGGTCACTGCGTTCCGCGACGGGCACGAGGCGGTCGCGGCGGTCGCCGTGCGGCCGCTGGCCTTCGACCTGGTGATCACCGACTTCAACATGCCGGGCTACTCCGGCCTCGACGTGGCGCTGGCGCTGCGCGACATCCGCGCCGACCTGCCGGTGGTGATCAGCTCGGGCTACATCACCGAGGAACTGCAGGCCCAGGCCGCCGACGCGGGCGTGCGCAGCCTGATGCGCAAGCAGAACACGATGGAGGAACTGCTGCGGCTGGTGCGCAAGGTACTGGCAATGTCGTGAGGTCGCTGCTCAGGCGATGGCGTACTGTTCGAGTTGCTGGAGCCAGCCATCGAAGTGCGGGCATCTGGCACGTATCGCCGGGATGCCGATGCGTTCGGCGGCGAGCGGGCCATGGAGGCCTTTCCGATACCGCGGAAACAAGGTCAGCAGACGCTTGGAGGGGGCGGTGGTCGGCCCTTCGTTGATGTCCTCGGGGGCCATGGCGTCGGCGATGGCCGCGAAGGCTGCCTGCTTGTGCGGTTCGGTCAGCACGCTCGGAACGGTGACTGAATCGGAGAACAGCCAAGCCTCGTATTCGTGCAATGCGATGAACGGCAGGAAATTGTGCTGTCCGATCGCCGTGCGCAACTCACTCTCCACGTGCGTGACACGCTGACGCGGCGTGCTGCCGGCAGGCCGGGTCGACATGCCGGGAAAGTCGGTCGGCAGCGCGTAGTAGTCGAGCATGCTGGTGACGAGTGCCCCGCCGCTGCCTTCCAGAACGCGCCGCAAGTGCTCGCGAAACTGCCCGAAGCTGCGCAGGCCACCCTTGAAG
>NZ_JBFUCB010000603.1:0-3695 GCF_056405435.1 Rhizobacter sp. P1_G5
GCATCGTTCGATCGAGGCCGACCTGCCGAACAACGCCGTCATCAACGTGGGCGCCGGCGTGCCGACCTCGGTGCTGGCCCTCAGCGAGACGCTGCGCAGGGTTTCCGGCTTCGACGCGCGCACGCGGATCACCGGCCAGTACCGCGTCGGCGACATCCGCCACTGCTATGCCGACCTGACCCGGCTGGAATCCCTGCTCGGCCTGCGGCCCACGGTCAGCCTGGACGAAGGCCTGACCCGCTTCTGCAACTGGGCCCGCACGCAGCCCGTGCACGTCGATCAGCTGGAGGCCGCCACCGCAGTGCTGCGCGAAAAGGGACTCAGCAATCCATGACACGCAACGAGCTGCTCGATGCCGACTGGGCACGTCTGTGTGCCCTGAGCGGCCAGCCCGGCCGCGCGCGGCGCTGGTCGAGTGCCTTCTCGCCGCGCTTCGCCCCCGTCTGGCTGCTGCGCACCGGCCAGGCCTTGTGGGCCGGCGGCTGGCCCCGCCTGGCCAAGCTGCCCGGCCTGCTGAACGCCGTGCTGTTCGGGCTCGAGGTCCCGGCACGCCTGCCGATCGGCCCCGGGCTGGTGATCGCCCACACCTACGGCACCGTCCTCGGCGCTGCACGCATCGGCGCCCGCGTCACCATCTTCCACCAAGTGACGCTGGGCGCGCGCGAGGCCGATTTCCATTTCGATGCCGCCAAGCGCCCGCTCGTCGAGGACGACGTCACGCTGGCGGCGGGCGCGAAGGTGCTCGGCCCGGTGACCCTGGGGCAGGGTTGCACGGTGGGCGCCAACGCCGTGGTCCTGGCCGACGTTCCGGCAGGCGCACTGGCGGTCGGCGTGCCGGCGCGCATCGTCGGACCGAAAGGCCCTGCCGAACCATGAACCAGACCGCCAACGTGCCGGCAGCAAGCCCGCGTCGAGGGCATGTGCTGCTCGTATCACCGCTGACATTCAACTACCACCAGATCATCTGCGACACGCTGCGCAGCCTGGGCTATGAGGTGACCTGGTGGAACGAGCGCGCAAGCGACGGCACGCTCCACAAGATCCTGTTGCGGCTGCTGCCGGGCTGGACCCGCAAGGTGTCCCAGCGGCACTTCCTGCGCCGCCTCGATGCGCTCGATCCGCGGTCGGTCTCCCATGTGCTGGTCATCAAGGGCGAGGGCCTGACGACGCACGTCGTGCAGCAGATGCGGCAACGGTTTCCCGGCGCCTCGATGGGTTTCTACCTGTGGGATGGCCTGGAGAACGTCCCGGGAGCCCCGGCCTTGCTGGGCAGCTTCGACAGCGTTGCCACGTTCGACCCGCAGGACGCGCAGCGCCACGGCTGGAATCACCGCCCGCTGTTCGCGAAGAACACGGCACCGATCGCCACACCCGCTTCCGGGTACCGCTTCGACTGGTGCTTCATCGGCACACTGCATTCCGATCGCTACCGGGTCGTCAACCGGGTGCGTCAGTCCATGAAGGACGCCGCGCGCGCGTTCGTCTTCGGCTTCTTTCCCAGCACGCTCCAGTCCGTCGTGGCGCGGCTTCGCTCCCCGGTCATGTGGCGTGCGGCGCGCGGCGAGCTGTCGACCCGGGCGATGGCGCCGGCGCAGGTGCGCTCCGTCGTCGCGCAGTCGTGTGCCGTGCTCGACGTCGAACATCCCCGCCAGCGCGGCCTCACCATGCGCACTATCGAGACCTTGCTCGCCGGCAAGAAGCTCATCACCACCAATCGCCATATTCTCGAGAGCGACCTGTTCCATCCCTCGCGCGTGCTGCTGATCTCGCGATCCGCGCCGGCGATCGACGACGCGTTCCTCGGCGTGCCGTTCGAGCCCGTCGAGGATTCGCTTCGGCAGTCGTACTCGTGCGAGGGTTGGGCACTTCAGTTGCTTGCCGCACAGGAACAGGCGCGAGCGCGGCGACCCGACACCTGACCTCCCGCCATGTCGGATGGCACCCGCGGCACAAGCCACTAAACTCCTGCGCTACGCGCAAGCCTCCCCCTCCTCAATTCAATGATCATCCTGTGTCTGCTGCTGGGCCTGGTCGCCTCCTGGGTCACCACCGAGCGTGCGCGCAAGTACGCCCTGGATGCCGACCTGCTCGACCATCCGAATGCCCGCAGTTCCCACACCATCCCCACGCCGCGTGGGGGCGGGGTCGCCATCGTCGGGTCCTTTCTCGCGCTGGTGGCCCTCCTCTGGCTCGCCGGACACGTTCCGGCGGACTTTGCCGCAGCGGCGCTGGGCAGCGGCCTCGCCGTCGCCATCGTGGGCTTCATCGACGACCGCAAGTCGATCCCCGCGCGCTGGCGCTTCCTCATCCATGCGGCGGCGGGCGCCTGGGTCCTGATTGCGCTGAGAGGCATACCGCCCGTGCCCATCTTCGGCCTGTCGGTGAACCTCGGATGGTTCGGCCTCGCCCTGGCGGTCACCTACGTGGTCTGGATGATCAACCTCTGCAACTTCATGGACGGCATCGACGGCATCGCGAGCGTCGAAGCCATCACCGTCTCGCTCGGTGGTGCTGCATGCTGGTGGATTGCCACCGCAACGCCCCACTGGTTCGTTCCCGTCGCGTTCGCCGCCTGCGTTGCAGGCTTCCTCGCCTGGAACTACCCGCCGGCGAAGATCTTCATGGGCGACTCGGGCAGCGGCTTCATCGGCCTGGTGCTGGCCCTGCTCTCCCTCTGGACGGCGCAGCAGGCCACGCAGGTGTTCTGGTGCTGGTTCATCCTGCTGGGGGGCTTCATGGTCGACGCCACGACGACCCTGGTCCGACGGGTGCGGCGCGGCGAGCGATTCTCCGAAGCCCATCGCAGCCATGCCTATCAATATGCATCGCGCAAGCACCGTTCGCATCAGCGAGTGACGCTGGCCTTCGCTGCCGTGAATCTGTTGTGGCTGCTGCCGATTGCGCTGCTGGTCGCCTGGCGGCTGGTGGACGGCGTCGCTGCCACCATCGTGGCCTATGCACCGCTGGTGTGGCTGGCCTTTCGCTACAAGGCCGGCGTGCGCGCCGAACAGGACGTCTGACCATGGCTCGTGTGTTGATCGTGGGCGCAGGGGGATATGGCCGCTCGGTCGCGGACGCGCTGCTGTGCGCGCAGCAGCGGCCGGTCGGCTTTCTCGACGACCGCTGGCCCGACCTGCAGCAGGTGTGGGATGAGCCGGTGCTTGGCAGGCTCGCCGATCTGATCCGTCTGCGCGAGCAGGCGGATGCGGTCGTGATCGCCATCGGCAATAACGCCGCCCGGCGCCGGGCGTTCCAGCAGGCGCTGGCCGCCGGATTCACGGCCGCCGGCGTGATCCACCCGCGTGCCGTGGTGTCGCCGCGCGCCTTCATCGGCGCCGGTGTGACCATCATGGCCAATGCCGTCATCGGATGCGATGCACATGTCGGCGACGGCGTCATCGTCAACGCCGGAGCCATCATCGACCACGACGCACGGCTCGGTGACTTTGCTCATGTGGGCATCGGCGCCTGCATGGCAGGCGGAGCCGAACTCGGCGACGAAGCCTGGCTCCAGGAAGGCTGCACGCTGGGCCCGGGCCAGAAGGTGCCGGCCGGCATCACCGTCGCAGCCGACAGATCCCAGCGGGGTTGAATCGCATGATCCGAAGCCGACTGGGCCTCTGGCTCGCCAAACTCCCGCCGCGCGCCAAGCTGGCGATGATGATTGGCAGCGACGCCGTCTTCCTGCCGCTGTG
>NZ_JBFUCB010000604.1:0-3690 GCF_056405435.1 Rhizobacter sp. P1_G5
GTGGTGCAGGCGGCCAGCGCCGAGTCCAGCAGGTCGTGCGGGCTCGGCGCGGCATCGCTGCTGCCGAGCGTGCGATCCACGTCGGCGGCCCAAGCATGGCGGCCGTTGGTGAGTAACGTGAGCAGCGTCAGCGCGCTGGCCGGTTGGTCAGCCGCCGCGGGCCGCCGGTGCAGGTGGGCGTCGATCGTCATCAGCGGCGCTTCGCATCCAGGCTCAGCGCACCGGCCCCGAAGGCCACGATCGCGAGCAGCCCGCCGATCACCGAGATGTTCTTCATGAACATCAGGTTCTGCACCATCGCCTGCTCGGCCGGCACGGCCCAGAAGTTGTGGAAGATCACCGTGGCGGCCAGCGTGAACACCGCCAGCACGGCAGCAGCCCAGCGGGCGTTCCAGCCGACGATCAGCGCGATGCCGCCGACGATCTCGACCAGCAGCGCGATCACCGCGCCGACCTGCGGCAGCGGCAGGCCCTTCGACGCGATGTAGCCGACCGTGCCCTCGAAGCCGGTCAGCTTGCTGAAGCCGGCCAGCACGAACATCAAGGCCAGCAGGATGCGCGCAGCGAGCGCGAGCGGGTTCTGGAGTCGTTCGAACATGATGGGTCGTCCTTGGTTGAAGAAAGGGATCACTGCAGGTCGAAAACCAGCACCTCGGCATCGCGCCCGGCGCCGATGCGCACCGCCGGTTCGTCGTCGAGCATCGCCGCATCACCGGCGGACAGCGCCTGGCCGTTCACCTCGACGCTGCCGCGCACCACGTGCACATAGGCCTTGCGCTTCGCCGGCAGCGCCAGCTCGGCACGCTCGTCGCCGTCGAACAGGCCAGCATACAGCGTCGCGTTGGCGTGCAGCTTCACCGAATCCTCGCGGCCGTCGGGGCTCGCGACCAGGCGCAGCGCACCGCGCTTCTGCGCCGCGTCGAAGTGCTTCTGCTCGTAGCCCGGCTCGATGCCGCGCACGTTGGGCTCGATCCAGATCTGCAGGAAGTGCGTCGTGTCGTTCGCCGCGTGGTTATATTCGCTGTGCTGGATGCCGCGGCCGGCGCTCATGCGCTGCACGTCGCCCGGCACGATCTGCGCGCCGTTGCCGATGCTGTCCTTGTGGCCGAGCGCGCCCGACAGCACGTACGACACGATCTCCATGTCGCGGTGGCCGTGCGTGCCGAAGCCGGTGCCCGGGGCGATGCGGTCTTCGTTGATCACTCGCAGGTTGCCGAAGCCCATGTGCTTCGGGTCGTAGTAGTCGGCGAACGAGAAGCTGTGGAACGACTTCAGCCAGCCGTGGTCGGCGTAGCCACGTTCAGTCGATTTGCGCAGGGTGAGCATGTCGCGTCCTTTCAGTGGTGATCTCTGGGGTATGGAAGAGACTGTAGGCGCCGCCCCCCGGCCCATCACGGGCCGCGCGTTGAAGCGTTCGTTCAAATAAGATGAACGAAACTCCGACGGCCCCGCCATGACCAGCTCCCGCAACGTCCTGACCCCTGAAGCGCTCGCGATGATGGACGTCATCGCCCGCACCGGCAGCTTCGCCGCGGCCGCCCGCGAGCTCGGCAAGGTGCCGTCGGCGCTGACCTACAACGTGCGCCAGCTCGAGGACGCGCTCGACGTGCTGCTGTTCGACCGCCGCTCGCGCCAGGCGAGGCTGACGGCCGCCGGCGAGGAGCTGCTGCACGAGGGCCGGCGGCTGCTGCAGGAGATGGATGCGGTGGCCAACCGCGTGAAGCGCGTCGCGACCGGCTGGGAGACGCAGTTGTCGATCGCGGTGGACGGCATCATGTCGCGCGCCACGCTGTTCGAGCTGTGCGAGGCGTTCTATGCGCTGAGCCCCGAGAGCCCGGGCGCCACCAGCGGCGGGCCGGGCACGCGGCTGCGGCTGCGCACCGAGGTGCTGGCCGGCACCTGGGAGGCGCTGGTCAGCGGGCAGGCCGACCTGGCGATCGGCGTCGGCGTGGACCGCACGATGCCGCCCGGCATCCAGATGCAGCCGCTCGGCAGCATCACCTTCGTGTTCGCGGTGGCGCCGCACCACCCGCTGGCCCACGCCGAGGGTCCGCTGAGCGATGCCGACCTGATCCACCACCGCGCGGTCGCGGTCGCCGATTCGGCACAGCGCATGGCGCCGCTGACAGTGAACCTGCTGCCCGGGCAGGACGTGCTGACCGTCGCGACGATGCAGAACAAGATCGAGGCGCAGCTGCGCTGCCTGGGCTGCGGATTCCTGCCCGAGCCGCTGGTGCGCGAGCACATCGCCGCCGGCCGGCTGGTCGTCAAGCCGGTGCAGCGGCCGACGCAGGTCGCGCGCCTCGGCTACGCGTGGCGCAGCGTGCCGGCCGGCAGCGCGACACGCAAGCCGCAGCTCGGGCTGGCGCTGCGCTGGTGGCTGTCGCAGCTGGAGAGCCCGGCCACGCGCAGCGCGCTGATCGAGCGCCACAGCGGCTTGCTGCCGTTGGGTGGGGCCTGATCACAATGAGGTACCGCGGACGGTTCGCGCCGTCGCCGACCGGCGCGCTGCACGCCGGCTCGCTGGTGGCAGCGCTCGCGAGCTGGCTCGATGCGCGGGCGCACGATGGCGCGTGGCTGGTGCGCATCGAGGATGTCGACACGCCGCGCTGCGTGCCGGGCGCCGATGCGCAGATCCTGGCGCAGCTCGCGCAATGCGGGCTGCTGCCCGACGAGCCGCCGGTGTGGCAATCGCAGCGCGGCGCGCACTACGCGGCCGCGCTCGATGCGCTGCGCGCCGCCGGGCAGGTGTACCCCTGCGGCTGCACACGGCGCGACATCGCCCTCGCGCTTGAAGCCAGCGGCCACGGCAAGCCGCGCCACGGCGAGCTCGTCTACCCCGGCACCTGCCGGCATGGCTTGAACGGCAAGCCGGCGCGCGCGACGCGGGTGCTGAGCTGCAACGCCAGCGGAGCCGACATCGTGATCGACTGGCGCGACCGCCGCCTCGGTGCGCAGCAGCAGAACCTGACGCAGGCGGTCGGCGACTTCGTGCTGCATCGCGCCGACGGGCTGTGGGCCTACCAGCTCGCGGTGGTCGTCGACGACGCGCTGCAGGGCATCACCCACGTCGTGCGCGGCGAAGACCTCGCCGACAACACGCCGCGCCAGATCCACCTGCAGCGGCTGCTCGGCCTGCCGGCGCTGCAGTACCTGCACACGCCGCTGGTGCTGGGCGCGAACGGCGAGAAGCTGTCGAAGCAGAACGGCGCGACCGCGCTCGACCTGGCCGACCCGGCGCGCGCGCTGCACGCCGCCGCGACGACCCTCGGCCTGCAGCCCTCGGCCACCAGCAGCGCCGCGCTGCTCGCCGACTGCGTCGCGCAGTGGCGACAGCGCCGGCTTGCATAGAAACTAAGATTGATCTTATGATAATCGCATGCCCACCGACACCGAACCGCGGCAATGCGCCGTGCGGCTGCGTGCCGCGCTGTCCGACCTGACACGCCAGCTGCGCCACGCGCTGCCGCCCGAGGGCATCAGCGTCGCCAAGCTCAGCGCCATGGGTGCGCTGTACCGGCGCGGTCCGATGTCGCCGAGCGAACTCGCGGCCCACGAGCGCGTGAAGCTGCAGACGCTGACGCGCCTGCTCGCCGAGCTGGAGGCCGACGGCTGGCTGGCGCGCGCGCCGCACGCGCATGACGGTCGCCAGAGCGCGTGGCGCAGCTGGCGTGTCAGGTCGGACAGCGC
>NZ_JBFUCB010000605.1:0-3686 GCF_056405435.1 Rhizobacter sp. P1_G5
CTTCGGAGCCTCGGCGATCATCGCCTCGGTCGTCAGCATCAGCGAGGCCACCGACGCGGCGTTCTGCAGCGCGGTGCGGGTCACCTTGGTCGGATCCAGGATGCCCATCTCGATCATGTCGCCGTAGGTGTCGTTGGCTGCATTGAAGCCGTAGTTGCCCTTGCCGTTCAGCACGGCATTGACGACCACGCTGGCTTCGCCGCCGGCGTTGTAGACGATCTCGCGCAGCGGCGCTTCGATCGCGCGCAGCACCAGCTTGATGCCGGCTTCCTGGTCGGGGTTGTCACCCTTGATGGCGCCAGCCGCTTGCTTGGCGCGCAGCAGCGCGACGCCACCACCGGCCACGATGCCTTCTTCGACGGCGGCACGGGTTGCGTGCAGCGCATCTTCGACGCGGGCCTTCTTTTCCTTCATCTCGACTTCGGTCGCGGCGCCGACCTTGATCACGGCAACACCGCCGGCCAGCTTGGCCACGCGCTCTTGCAGCTTTTCACGGTCGTAGTCGCTGGTGGCTTCTTCAATCTGCACGCGCACTTGCTTGACGCGKGCTTCGATGTCGGCASCGGCRCCGGCGCCGTCGATGATGRTGGTGTTTTCCTTGCCCACTTCGATGCGCTTGGCCTGGCCSAGGTCRGCCAGCGTSACCTTYTCGAGCGWCAGGCCGACTTCTTCRGCGATGACCTTGCCGCCGGTCAGGMWSGCGATGTCTTCCAGCATGGCCTTGCGGCGGTCGCCGAAGCCCGGGGCCTTGACGGCGACGACCTTCAGGATGCCGCGGATCGTGTTGACCACCAGGGTCGCCAGCGCTTCGCCTTCGACTTCTTCAGCGATGATCAGCAGCGGACGGCCGGCCTTTGCCACTTGCTCCAGCACCGGCAGCAGGTCGCGGATGTTGCTGATCTTCTTGTCGAACAGCAGGATGAACGGGTTGTCCAGCAACGCCGATTGCTTCTCGGGGTTGTTGATGAAGTACGGCGACAGGTAGCCGCGGTCGAACTGCATGCCTTCGACGACTTCGAGTTCGCTCTCGAGCGACTTGCCGTCTTCGACGGTGATGACGCCTTCCTTGCCGACCTTGTCCATCGCGTCAGCGATGATCTTGCCGATGGTTTCGTCGCTGTTGGCCGAGATCGAGCCGACTTGCGCGATTTCCTTCGAGGTCGTGGTGGCCTTCGAGGCCTTCTTCAGCTGCTCGACCAGGGCCGTGACGGCCTTGTCGATGCCGCGCTTCAGGTCCATCGGGTTCATGCCGGCGGCCACGTACTTCATGCCTTCGCGGATGATGGCCTGGGCCAGCACGGTGGCGGTGGTGGTGCCGTCACCGGCGATGTCGCTGGTCTTGGAAGCGACTTCCTTGACCATCTGCGCGCCCATGTTCTGGAGCTTGTCCTTCAGCTCGATCTCCTTGGCGACCGAGACACCGTCCTTCGTGACGGTGGGGGCGCCGAACGAGCGCTCGAGGACCACGTTGCGGCCCTTCGGGCCCAGGGTCACCTTGACGGCGTTGGCGAGGATGTTGACACCCTCGACCATGCGTGCGCGGGCTTCGCCGCCGAAGACTACGTCTTTTGCTGCCATGTTCTTTTCTCCGAATTCAGTGTTGAGGTGCTAGAGCCAGTGCCGGGAGAATCACTTCTCGACCACGGCGAAGAGGTCTTCTTCGCGCATCACCAGCAGTTCCTTGCCGCCGTCCTTGACGACCTGGCCGCTGTACTTGCCGAACAGCACGCGGTCGCCGACCTTGACGTTCAGGGCCACGAAGTCGCCCTTCTCGTTGCGCTTGCCCGGGCCGATGGCCAGGACGATGCCTTGCTCGGGCTTCTCGGTGGCGGCGTCGGGGATGACGATGCCGGAAGCGGTCTTGGTTTCTGCTTCAACGCGCTCGACGATCACGCGGTCGTGCAACGGGCGAAATTTCATGGCTTCTCCTTGATGTCTCAAATGGGACTTCTGGTGGGCAACGAGGCAAGTTGGCGCTCATTGACTTGGCAGAACATCGGCACCCGAAGGCACCTGGATGTCGTTAGCACTCAAGGTGGATGAGTGCTAGCAGATCAGAATTATAGGGGCAGGGCGTGACGGTTCAAGAGGGGGGTCTTTGGAGAGACCGTGGGGGCGCCCGTACGCAGGGAGCGGTTCAGCCAGGGGCCGCTGGATCGAAGAAGCGCCGGGCCAGTCCATCACGACCCGGGTAGAACTGGAAGAAGGGCCGCGCCTGCTCGATGGTGAGCGCCACCGCCGGGTGCGCGACGAGCCGTTCGAAGTAGGCCGCGAGTCGCGCGTGCTGCGGCGGCAGCGGCAGGTAGGTCAGCGCATAGAACAGCGCCGGCGCCGCGGCGCAATCGGCCAGGCTGAAGGCCTCCCCGGCCACCCAGGTGCGGCCCTCGAGCTGGCGGTCGAACATCGCATAGGCGGTCGACAGCGTGTCGCGCGCCTGGCTCACGTTGCGCGCATCGCGTTCGCCCTCGGGCCGCAGGCGGTCGGCGGTGAAGGCCTGCATCGGCAGCATCAGGTACAGGTCGGACAGGYGATCCCACAGGCGGACCTCGAGCGCGGCCTCCGCATCCTGCGGGATCAGCGTACGGCCCGGGCGCGCGTGATGGCGCTGCAGGTGCTCCATGATGATGCTCGTCTCGCCGATCGGCCGGCCCCGGTCCTCCAGCAGCGGCATCTTGCCGAGCGGCCACCGCGCCAGTATGGCCCTGCGAGGGGCAGCCGCGCTATCCTTGCGCCACCTTCACCGCATCGACTCACAACCATGCTGATCGCGATCGTCGGCGGCGTGCTGGCCGCCCTGGGTTTCCTGTCCGCCGTCGCGCTGGTCGCGGCGCCCCTGGGGATGTCCGCGGCGCCGCCGGGCCTGACGCTGTGGGTGCTGTTCCCGCTCTTCACGCTGCTCGGCTACGCCCTGGTGGTGGCCGGCAGCCGCGATCCGGCCGTCAAGCTGCCGACGCTGGCGCTCGCGGTGCCGCTGCTGCTGCTGGCCCTGGTGGCCGCGATCGCGCTGGTGATCGGCGCGGCCGGGCTGCGGCCCGTCGGCGACCAGGGCGGCACCGCCCCGCTGTGGTACGTGCTGGTGCTGGGCGGCGTGCTCGGCGCGCTCGGCACCGCGGCGTCCGGCCGGCGCGCGCCGGGGCAGGAAGCGTAGCGGCCGGCGCCCTAGCGCCGGAAGAACAGCCCTGTGTACAGGCGCGCGCCGAACGCGAAGCCGAAGACGAGCCCGATCGACAGCACGAGGTACATGCCGACCAGCAGCACCGACGCCGCGCCTTCTCCGCGCCCGCCCAGGAAGCTGCCCACCGCGCCGACCAGCAGCAGCGCGATGACCGCACGGCGCTCGCCCTGCAGGCGGGCCAGCGTGCAGAACAGCGCGAAGGCGGCGATCAACCCGGCCAGCAGCAGCAAGTGGCGGCGCGGCGTCGTCAGCATCGACCATCGCTCGCCCCAGCTGCGTCGGGGCGGCTGCGCGGCCGGGCCCTTCAACGCGTCGGCGACCAGCCGGTCGGTGGCGGCGTCGAAGCCGCCCGGTGTCTGCAAGGCCTCGTCGCTCCACTGCAGGTCCGTCGCCTCGCCGGCGCGCAGCTTCTGCATCGCGGTGCGCCAGGTGTCGTCCTGGTCCGACGGCGACACCGTCGTGCGGCAGAACAAGGTCACGCTGGCGCCGGGCGCCAGCACCGGATTCGCAC
>NZ_JBFUCB010000606.1:0-3685 GCF_056405435.1 Rhizobacter sp. P1_G5
GGTCGAGCGCGAGATGGGCAAGATGAACCGCGTGATGGGCGAGACCATCGTCATCGTGATGGCGGTCGTCGTGCTGTTCCTGGGCTGGCGCGCCGGCCTCGTGGTCGGCAGCATCGTGCCGCTGACCATCCTGGGCACGCTGGTCGCGATGCAGATGCTGTCGATCGAGCTGCACAACGTCTCGATGGCGGCCATCATCATCGCGCTCGGCCTGCTGGTGGACAACGGCATCGTGATCGCCGAAGACATCGAACGGCGCCTGGCGGCCGGCGAGGACCGTCGCCAGGCCTGCATCGATGCGGGCCGAACGCTGGCCATCCCGCTGCTCACCTCGTCGCTGGTGATCATCTTCGCGTTCTCGCCGTTCTTCTTCGGCCACACCTCGATCAACGAGTACCTGCGCCCGCTGGTGATCGTGCTCGCGCTGGCGCTGCTGGGCTCGTGGCTGTTCTGCCTGACGGTGACGCCGCTGCTGTGCTATCACTTCCTGAAGCCGTCCCACCCCGCGGGGCCGGCCGAATCGAACCCCGAGTCGCGCTTCTACCGCGGCTACCGGCATGTCATCGGCAAGGTGCTCGACCACAAGGCGATGTTCCTGGTCGCGATGGGCGTGATGTTCACGGCGGCGATGCTGATGCTGGCGAGCRTGCCCGCCGGCTTCCTGCCGCCTTCCGACCGGCCGCAGTACCAGATCGCCCTCGAATTGCAGCCCGGCAGCGACTCGCGCGCCACCCTCTCCACCGTGCAATCGGTCAGCCGCTGGCTGGCGGACAAGAACATCAATCCGGAGGTGACGACCAGCATCGGCTACGTGGCCGATGGCGGGCCGCGCATCATCCTCGGCCTGAACCCGCCGCTGCCGGCCTCGCACATCGGCTACTTCACCGTGGGCGTGAACGGCAAGGACGCGCTCGACCCGATGATCGAGCGCACCCGCGCCTGGCTGGCGCAKGCGCATCCGGAGCTGCGGGTCGATGTGAAGCGCTTCTCGCTCGGCTCCAGCGATTCCGGCACCGTGGCCTACCGCATCGCCGGCCCGGACGAGCGCGAGCTGCGCCGCCTGGGCGGGCAGCTGCAGGCCGCGCTGCGCGGCGTGCCCGGCGTGGTCGGCGTGCTCGACGACTGGGACGGCCGCGTGCCGCGCCTGGACGTGCAGATCGACCAGCGCAAGGCACGGCGCCTGGGCATCACCAGCGAAGACGTGGCCACCTCGCTGGGCGCGCGTTTCAGCGGCCTGGCCGTCTCGTCGCTGCGCGACGGCGACACGCTGGTGCCGCTGGTCGTGCGCGGCTCCGAGGCCGAGCGCCGGCGGCCCGAGGACCTGGCGAACAGCCTGATCTACCCCGCCTCCGGTGGCGCGCCGGTGCCGCTGTCGGCGGTGGCCACGCTCACGGTCGGCTCCGAGCCTTCGGTCATCCGCCGCCGCGACCTCTCGCGCACGCTGACCGTGCAGGGCCGCAGTGAGACACAGACCGCGCAGCAGGTGGTGGACCGCCTCGCGCCGACGGTGGCGGCGCTGGCGCTGCCGCCGGGCTACCGCATCGAGCTGGGCGCCGAGATCGAGGACGCGGCCGAGGCCAACACCGCGCTCGGCGACTACCTGCCGCACGCCGTGGTGGCGATGCTGATCCTCTTCGTCTGGCAGTTCGGCTCGTTCCGCAAGCTGGCGCTGATCCTGGCCATCATCCCGTTCGCGCTCATCGGCGTGGCACCCGCGTTGAAGCTCGCCGGCGAGCCGCTGGGCTTCATGGCCAACTTCGGCCTGCTGTCGCTGGCAGGCATCATCGTCAACAACGCGGTGCTGCTGCTCGAGCGCATCGAGGCCGAGCTGCATGCCGGCCGCCCGCTGCGCGAGGCGGTGGTGGCCTCGGCGGTGCAGCGGCTGCGGCCGATCGTGATGACCAAGCTGACCTGCGTCGCCGGCCTGGTGCCGCTGCTGCTGTTCGGCGGGCCGCTGTGGTCGGGCATGGCGGTCACCATCATCGGCGGCCTCGCATTGGGCACGCTGGTCACGCTCGGCCTGGTGCCGGTGCTCTACGAGCTGTTGTTCGGCGGACGGATGGCGCGCTGGTTGGCCCCGCCCTTGCTCGCGCTGCCGCTCATGCTCACCGCGGCAGGGCCGGCTCATTCCGCCGAGCCCGGCCTGAGCGGCGACGTCGGTGTCGGTGCGACGCGCGCGCAGACGCAGGTGCTCGGCGCGCCCGCCAAGACCGACGCCCTGCCCTACCTGAACGTCGAGTACGGCCCCCTGTTCGCCCGCGTCGACAGCTTCGGCATCCAGGTCCTTCCGCTCGGCTACGGCCACGTCGAGCTCGTCAGCCAGTACCGCAGCGATGGCTACGATTCGACGCTGCTGAGCCGGCGCCACGACTCCGTGCCACTGGGCCTGGGCACGCTGCAGATCACGCCCATCGGCGCGTTCGGGCTGCAGGTGCTGCATGACCTGGGCAAGTCCGGCGGCAACCTCGTACAGGCACGCTACCTGGCCGAGCTGCCGCTGGGGCGGGTCACCGTCTACCCGGAGCTGGGCGTCGAATACCAGTCGCGGGCCTACGCCGGCTACTATCGCGGCACCACCGACGCCGATGCAGCCGTGCTCGGCAGCGCCTACCAACCCGGATCCGCCTTGAACCCTTCCATCGGCGCCATGATCGAGACGCGGCTCGTGGACCGCTGGTACCTCAACGCCTACGTCCGGCGGACCTTTGCCGACCGTTCCATCTCGCGCAGCCCGCTGGTCGCCAGGGGCCCGGTGAGTTCGCTGCTGATGGCCGTGAGCTACCGCTTCTGAGGCCGGGACCGACATGCACCTGAGACCGCTGCGGGCGCCGAGCCTGCGTTGCTGGCTGGCGGTGTCGATCATCGCCCTGGCGACCGGCTGCTCATCGGTCCAGCCCTGGCAGAACGCCCCGGCCCGGCCGGGGCAGCCGGCCCCCGAGGCCCCGCAGCGCTCCATCGTTGCGGCGCTCACGCTGTCGGGCGGCGGGGCCCGTGCCGCCGCCTTCGGCCTCGGCGTGCTTCGCGAGTTGAAGGACACGCGCTTCGACTGGGACGGCCACCCGACCACGCTGTTCGACGAGATCAGCCTGGTCAGCGGGGTGTCGGGCGGCAGCATCCTGGCCGCGCATTTCGCGGCCTTCGGCGACGAGACGCTGACGCGCTTCGAGCCCGAGTTCCTGCTCGATCATGTCGAGGCCGACCTGATCACGACGGCACTCACGCCCCGGGGGCTGTATCGCCTCGGTTCCCCGTGGTTCGGCCGCAGCCACCTGCTGGCCGAGCGGCTCGACCGGCTGTACGGCGGCCGCACCTTTGGCGACCTGGCGAAGCGCAAGCGCGCCCCCGACCTGCTGGTGACCGCGACCGACCTGACCACTGGCGCGCCGTTCGAGTTCTCACCCAAGCAGTTCGAGCTGATCTGCTCGGACCTCTCCAGCGTGCCCTTGTCGTTTGCAGTCGCGTCGTCGTCGGCGGTACCGATCCTGCTGACGCCGATGACGCTGCGCAACTACGCCGGCCAATGCCCGGCGCCCCCGCTGGCGGCCCCGCCGACCGGCAGCGGCGACAGCTTTCGGGCCCGGGTGCTGCACGCCACGGCGCGCAGCTACCTCGATGCCCACGAGCGCCCCTTCCTGCACCTGGTCGACGGCGGGGTGTCCGACAACCTGGGTGTGCGGTCCTTGAT
>NZ_JBFUCB010000607.1:0-3683 GCF_056405435.1 Rhizobacter sp. P1_G5
AAGTCCTTCCAGGTGTGGCCCTTCGATTGCATCGTGGCCTTAAGCTCGGCAGCCGCCTTGGCTTCGCCGCCCGAGGTCCACCAGTGCAGAACTTCCACCTCACCGGCTTGCGCCAGCGTGGCAGTCATCAGGCCGGCGGCCATCATCGCGAGGCTCAAGCCGCGCACGGTACGTTGGGAAATCGACATGCATGTCTCCTGGGGGTCAGAGTTATGGAGCCTGACGTATCAAGCGGTGGCGATGTTAATGTTTCATTAATGTTCTAACAATAGAACATGAACCTGGGACTTACCCGGGGTCGGACATCCGGCCGCGCAGCCGGCTCTTGCACAATCTCGGGCCCTATGAAGACGCCATCCCACCCGTCCCATCGTTTCGACCGCCTCGACGCGCTGCGCGCGGTCGCCATCCTGTGGATGGCCGCGTTCCATTTCTGCTTCGACCTCAACTACTACCACTTCATCCGCCAGAGCTTCACCACCGATCCGTTCTGGCTGGTGCAGCGCACCTGCATCGTCACGCTGTTCCTGTTCTGCGCCGGCTTCGGGCAGGCGGTGGCCTGGGAGCAGGGCCAGGGCTGGCCGCGCTTCTGGCGGCGCTGGGCGCAGGTGGCGGGCTGCGCGCTGCTGGTGAGCGCGGGCTCGTACCTGATGTTCCCGCGCAGCTTCATCTACTTCGGCGTGCTGCACGGCATCGCGGTGATGCTGGTCATCACGCGGGTCACCGCGAATGCGGGGCGCTGGCTGTGGCTGGCGGGCGCCATCGCGATCGCGCTGCCGCGGCTGGTGCAGCACCCGTGGTTCGACACCCGGCTCACGAACTGGATCGGCCTGATCACGCACAAGCCGGTGACCGAGGACTACGTGCCGCTGCTGCCGTGGATCGGCGTGATGTGGTGGGGCCTGGCCGCCGGGCAATGGGTGCTCGCGAACCGGCGCGAGTGGGTCACCGGCGCGCTGCCGAAGGCGCTGCATCCGTTCGCGGTGCTGGGGCGCTGGTCGCTGAGCTTCTACATGGTCCACCAGCCGGTGCTGATCGGCCTGCTGCTGCTCGCGACGATGCTGCGCCGCTAGGTCCGTCGACGCGATGGGGGGCCGCAACCTGTGATACACAGCAGGTTCGCTCTCCGCCGCGTCCGTCGGCGGTTATCGGAGAACGGATGACGCGTTTGTCGGTTYAGCAGCTCGCGACGGCGGGCTTCGTCGTCGCGGTGGCGTCCATCCTCACGCTGGCAGGCATCGGGTGGAACTTCGCACGCCAGACGCTCGAGGCCTCGGCCTTCGTGGGCCACACGCACCAGGTGATCGGCGTGACATCCGACATCCAGTCGGACATCTACCGTGCCGAGTCGGCCCAGCGGGCCTTCCTCGCGACCCGCAATCCGGTCTACATCGACGAGCGTGACGCCACGCTCGCCGTCATCGACACCGGCCTGCGCCAGTTCGCGTGGCTCACCGCCGACAACCCGAGGCAGCAGGCGCGCATGTCGGAGCTGCGCGGCGAGGTCGCGGCGCGCGTGCAGATCTTCCACGAGAACGAGGTGCTGGTGCCGAACGAGTCGCCGCAGGCGTTCGACGAGCGCCTCAACCGGGGCGTGCGGCGGCTGGAGCGCATCCGCGCGCTGCTCGACCAGATCAACACCGAGGAGCGGCGCCTGCTGGCCGAGCGCGAGGGCGTCGAGGACCAGCGCTCGCAGTCGACCGTCACCACCTTCATCGCGTTCCTGGCCACCCTCGTGCTGTTGCTGGGCGCGATCGCCTGGCGGCTGCGGCGCGACTGGGCCGCGCGCCAGCAGGCCGAGCAGGCGGTGGCCGAGGAGCGGCGCTACGACGCGCTGCATTCCCGCGCGTTGACGCTCTACAACGCGCAGTCGACGCGCGAGGTGGTGCTGGCCGAGACGCTGGCGCTGATCGGCGAGAACCCGCTGTTCCCGGTGGCGGTGTTCTACGAGCACGAGGAATGGGGCGGCGTGCTGCGCGCGGTGGCGCGGCACCAGGCGCCGGCCGACCTGAAGGGCGTGCTGCGCATCGACGACGGCCCGGTCGGCGCGGTGGCGCGCAGCGGCAAGCCGGCCTACTTCGACCGCTTCGACGCGGCCAGCGGCCTGCGCATCGAGACCGGCCTGGCCACGCTGCACCCGGCCGCGCTGCTGATCTGCCCGGTCAGCTACCAGGGGCGGCTGATCGGCGTGCTGGCGCTGGCCGCCTCGGCGCCGCTGTCGGCGCGCGACCGCGGCTTCATCGAGCGCCTGTGCTCGCAATTCGCGGTGGCGCTGCACAACCTCGGCCAGCTGCAGGAGCTGAACCTGCTGGCCGAGCAGCTGCGCGTGCGCGGCGAGGACATCCAGCTCAAGAACGCCGAGCTGGAAAAGGCCAACCGCATGAAGAGCGAGTTCCTCGCCAACATGTCGCATGAGCTGCGCACGCCGCTGAACGCGGTGATCGGCTTCTCGGGGCTGATGAAGGACGGCCTGGCCGGCGACATGAACGCCGAGCAGCTGGAGTACACGAACGACATCCACGCCAGCGGCAGGCACCTGCTGAGCCTGATCAACGACATCCTCGACCTGTCGAAGGTCGAGTCGGGCCACATGCCGCTCGAGCTGAGCGCGGCCGAGCCGTCGCACATCATGACGAGCGCGGTGTCGCTGATGCGCGAGAAGGCGGCCACGCAGCGGCTGCGGCTGAACGCGGTGTGCGCGCCCGACATGGGCAGCCTGCAGCTGGACCTGCGCAAGGCCAAGCAGATCGTCTTCAACCTGCTGTCCAACGCGATCAAGTTCACGCCCGAGGGCGGCGTGGTCACGCTGTCGATGAAGCGGGTGGCGCGCGCCGATGTCGACGGCGTGCTCGAGGCGCAGGACACGCGGATGTTCCGGCCGGCCGAGCGCACGCTGCCGTCGTTCCTGGAGATCCGCATCGAGGACTCCGGCATCGGCATCGCGCCCGACGGCATCCTGCGGCTGTTCCAGCCCTTCGTGCAGATCGATTCGTCGCTGTCGCGCGAGTACGAGGGCACCGGCCTCGGGCTGATGATGGTCAAGCGGCTGGTCGAACTGCACGGCGGCGGGCTGATGCTGCGCAGCACGCCGAACGCCGGCACGACCTTCGCGGTCTGGCTGCCGTGGCGGCCGGCCGGCGAGGAAGCGCAGCAGGCGCCGCGCGAGGAGTTGCCGGCCGGGCTGCCCGCAGTCGATGGCACGCCGAACGGCACGCCGCGCGATGCCGGGCCCGATGCACCGCTGATCCTCGTCGTCGAGGACGACCCGCGCACTGCGACGCTGGTGCGCGCGCAGCTGGAGTCCGACGGCTACCGCGTCGAGGTCGCGCGCAGTGCCGAGGACGGCCTGGCGCGGGCCGCGCAACTGCTGCCGGCCGCGCTGGTGCTCGACATCATCCTGCCCGGCCGCGACGGCTGGGACCTGCTGTCGCAGCTGAAGGAGCAGGCGCAGACGCAGCACATCCCGGTTGTCATCGTGTCGATCACCGCCGAGGCGCGGCGCGGCTTCGCGCTCGGTGCATCGCAGGTGCTGACCAAGCCGGTCTCGAAGGACGACCTGCTGGCCGCGCTGGCAGCGCTCGGCCTGGACGGGCAGCTGCCGGCGGCGCGCGTGCTGGTGGTGGACGACGACCCGAAGGCCGTCACGCTGGTCGGCAAGCACCTGCAGTCGGCCGGCTTCGTTC
>NZ_JBFUCB010000608.1:0-3658 GCF_056405435.1 Rhizobacter sp. P1_G5
GCGCATCAGCCAGTCGCCGGGGCGGCGCGCGACGGCGAGCAGCGTGCCGCCGCGCTCCTGCTGCAGGCGGTGGGCGCGGGTCGGCACTGCGATCGATCGGTGCACGCGCAGGTGGTGGCCTTGCAGGCCCAGCACGCCGACGCTGGCGCCGCCGTCGCGGTCTTGCCAGGCGGCGGCCAGCGCGGTCGACGCGGTCGCGGCCCAGGGCGAGCCGACGGCAGCGCCGAACGCTGCCGTCGCGCTGGCCTGCAACCAGCGTCGCCGTGTCCAGCGGGCGCGGCTCACAGCGACTCCACGAAACGCACCAGCGCCGCACGTTCGGCGGCCGTCATCTTCAGCACCTGGCGCCGGCTCGCGTCGGCCTCGCCGCCATGCCACAGCACCGCCTCGAGCACGCCGCGCGCACGGCCGTCGTGCAACAACTGCTGGTGGTCGTTGACGTCGCGGATCAGCCCCACGCCCCACAGCGGCGGCGTGCGCCACTGGCGGCCGCTGGCCCCGAAATCGGGCCGGCCGTCGGCCAGGCCGTCGCCCATGTCGTGCAGCAGCAGGTCGGTGTACGGCCAGATCGTCTGCCCCTTCAACGCCGGGCTCGCGAAGGCCGGCAGCGGACTGTCGCCGGTCACGTAGCTCGGCCGGTGGCAGGCGGCGCACTGCGCCTGCTCGAACAGCGCGCGCCCGTGCCGCACCTGCGCATCGCCCGGGTTGCGGCGTGCCGGCGGCGCGAGGCTCGCCTGGTAGAACACCACGTCGCCGAGCGTGCGGTCGTCGATCTCCGGCGCCTCGCCCTTCGCGCCGCGCGGCGCGGCGCGGCAGTCGTCCTGCGTGAAGGTGCACGACTCCTCGGGGAAACGGCTCGACGTGATGCCGATGTCGCCGACGAAGGCCGCGGCGGTCTGGTGCGCGAGCGTCGCGACATTGGCCTTCCAGCCGAAGCGGCCGGGCATCATGCGCTGCTCGAAGGCGTCCCACACCTGGTTGGGGCGACCCTTCACCGGACCGGGCGCGGCGGCCTGGCGCATCGCGTTGTCGAGGATCTCCTGCGCGGGGATCGCTTCGAGCAACCCCATGCCGATCAGCTGCGATGCGAGGCGCGGGCTGACCTGCAGGTCTTTCGACGCCGGCCCGTACGCGAGGCCCGCCAGGCCGAAGCGCGGCTGCCGCAGCGTGTAGCCCGTGCCGTCGGCGAACTTGCCGTGCAGCGTGCGCACCTGCATCGTGATGCGGCCCTCGACGCGCACGCCCGGCACGGCCAGCGTGCGCAATTGATCACCGTAGATCGGGTCCGGCCGCGGGCCGCCGTGCGGGCCTTCGCCCGGGATCGACAGGCGCAGCAGCAGCGCCACCGGCGGCTCGCCGCGCGGGTCGAGCGGCTTCGTGTAGTCGGGCGGCGCGCCGCGGCCGCTTTGCACGTGGCAGCCGCCGCACGAGCGCGCGATGAAGTGCGGCCCGAGCCCGTCGCGCGCCGCGGTCGACGACGGTGCCTCGACCCAGTTGCGCCGGAAGAACGAGTTGCCGACGGCGAAGCGCGTGCGCTCGTCATCGCTCAGGTTCGCGGCGGCGAACGAGAACGCATTGCGGCCGGTCGCGGCGACGGTGGTCGCGCCGCCGGTCTGCTCGTCGGGTGTCAGCGCATCGTCGGCAGGCGCGGCGTGCAGCAGCACGGCGTTCGCGCCGATGAGGGCCGCGAGCAGGCCGAGCTTGATCCGCCTCACGGCTTCACCATGTTCAGCCGCGTGATGCCGATCGCGTTGGCGGCCGCGCCGAGTTCACGCGCCTGCGCGAGCACGCTGTCGATGGTCGCGCGCACCCGCATCGGCCCGGGGGCGTTGCGGCTGCCGATGATCTCGCGGTCGAACGGCGGGTGGATCGCCTGCGCCGCGGCGATCGACGCGGCGATCTGCCGCGTGGTGCGCTCGGCCTGCGCCGCATCCTTGGCCGCCACCAGGTCGCGCAGCGACGGRCCTTGCAGCAGGCTGCCGTCGCGCCGCCGGAAGCGGCCGAGCCAGACGTTCTCGATGCCGAGCGCGTTGTTGACGATGTCGCGGTGCGTGTTGTCGGAGAAGCAGGACTGTTCGTCCTCCTGGTCCTGCGTGTTCAGCGCGACCTCCATGCGCTCGCCGGCCAGCTCGGCCCGCGACAGCGCGCCGATGCCGATGACGATGCGCCGCACCGATTCGATGCCGCCGCGCTCGAACTTCGCGCGGTAGTTCGCCTTCGCGTCGGGCGCCCAGGCGGCGATCAGGTAGCGCAGGTCGTCGATCAGCAGGCCGGTGACGGCCGAGAGGTACTGGCGGCGGCGATCCGCATGCAGGCCCTTGCCGTCGACGTAGTCCTCGAACGGGCGCTCGCCGGGGCCGGTCTCGCTGAGGTCCTGGCCCCACAGCAGGAACTCGATCGCATGCCAGCCGGTGGAGACGTTCTCGAGCCCGCCGCGGATGTTGGCCGCGGCCAGCGCCGCCTTCGTCAGTGGCGCCTTCGGGTTGTTGATGAGGCCGGCGTCGGGCCGGTCGCGCACGTAGTCGATGTACGACTCGTCGACCGGCCAGGTGTTCATGCGCTGCTCCGGCCCCTTGCCGTCGTCGACCGGGCCGGCATAGAAGCGGAAGGCCTCGGTCTGGCCGTACCACTCGCGGGCGTCGATCCACGCGGTGCGGGCGGCCTTCAGCGTGGCGGCCGAGGGCTGCGCGAGGAAGGCGGTGATGGCCTGCTGCATCGCGAGCGCGGCGGCCAGGCTGTCGCTGTAGGACGCGTGGACGAGCGTGGCGTAGTGGCGGACCACACCGGCGATGTCGGCGACCTCGGTGGCCGCGGCCGCCTGCCCCGGCCACAACATCGTTCCCAGCCCCGCGGCCACGGCGTGCAGCATCTCGCGCTTGTTCATCTTGTGATTGTTCGGGACCTGGGCGTTGCAATATAGACCACGCTTCGCCCGCTGGACATGCTTCATGTCGGGGGATGTCGGGGTGTGAAAGACCCTGCGTCAGCGAACGTTTTCGCGCGCGTGTCTGATGTCGTCCTGCGATGCCTCGCTGCATCGGCTCCGACTCCGATCACATGAACAACAAGACTTCCCACCGGCCTGTCAGGGCAGTGCCGGCCGCCGCGCGTCCGGTCGACGCCGACGCTGCGCTGGCGCAGGGCCGTGCGCTGCACGCTCAAGGCCGGCTGAGCGAGGCCTTCGCGCTGTACCAGGCCGTGCTGTCCGCCCAGCCCGAGAACCCCGAGGCCTTGCACCTGCTCGGCGTGGCCTACCTGGGCCTGCGCCAGCCGGCGCTCGGCATCGCCTTTGTGCGGCGCGCGATCGCCCGCCGGCCCGATGCGGCCGACTACCGGATGAACCTCGCGACCGCGCTGCTGCAGCTCGGCCAGGCGCCCGAAGCGCTGGCCGAGATGCAGCGCGCCTGCGAGCTGCGGCCCGACGATGCGCAGGGCCTGGCGATGCTCGGCGGGCTGTGCGTGCAGCTGGAGCGCTTCGACGAAGCCGAGCGCCGCTATGCCGCCGCGGTGGCGCTGCAACCGGACCAGGGCGCGTGGCACGAGGCGCTGGCCCGGCTGCGCTACCTGCGCTGGGCGATGCCCGAGGCGGTGCAGGAGGCACAGCGCGCGCTGGCGCTGGCGCCGCGCATCGCCGAGCGCCTGAACATGGGCTTTGCGC
>NZ_JBFUCB010000609.1:0-3641 GCF_056405435.1 Rhizobacter sp. P1_G5
TTGCGCGGATGCACGGCTGCATTGCTCTCGGCTGCCTTGATCAGCGAGCGGATCGCGGTCGGCGCGGTGTAGAACACGCTGACCTTGTGGTCCTGGATCATGCGCCAGAAGCGGCCGGCGTCGGGGTACGTGGGCACGCCCTCGAACACGATCTCGGTACCGCCCAGCGCGAGCGGCCCGTAGGCGATGTAGGTGTGGCCGGTAACCCAGCCGATGTCGGCGGTGCACCAGAAGATGTCGTCGGGCTTCAGGTCGAAGGTCCACTTCGTCGTCAGCGCCGCATGCAGCAGGTAGCCGCCGGTCGAGTGCTGCACGCCCTTGGGCTTGCCGGTGGAGCCGGAGGTGTACAGCAGGAACAGCGGGTGTTCGGCGCCGACCCATTCCGGCTCGCAGGTGACCGGCTGCGCGGCCGTCAGCTCGTGCATCCAGCGGTCGCGCGCAGCATCGAACGCGATCTTGCCGCCGGTGCGCTGGTAGACGATGACGCTCTTGACGCTGTCGCAGCCGCCGAGCGCGATCGCCTCGTCGACGATCGCCTTCAGCGGCAGCTGCTTGCCGCCGCGCAACTGCTCGTCGGCGGTGATCACCATCACCGCGCCGGCATCCTCGATGCGGTCGCGCAGGCTCTGCGCCGAGAAGCCGCCGAACACCACCGAGTGGGTCGCACCGATGCGCGCGCAGGCCTGCATCGCGACCACGCCCTCGACCGACATCGACATGTAGATGACGACGCGGTCGCCCTTCTTCACGCCCTGCGACTTCAGCGCGTTGGCCATGCGGCAGGTCTTCGCGAGCAGGTCGCGGTAGCTGACGCGCGTCACCTGGCCGTCATCGGCCTCGAAGATGATCGCGGTCTTGTCGCCGAGGCCGGCCTCGACCTGCTTGTCCAGGCAGTTGTACGAGACGTTCAGCGTGCCGTCCTCGAACCACTTGAAGAACGGCGYCTGGCTGCTGTCGAGCGTCTTCGTGAACGGCGTCTTCCAGGTCACCACCTCGCGCGCGAGGCGGGCCCAGTAGCCTTCATAGTCGGCCTCGGCCTCCGCGCACAGCTTGTCGTAGGCGGCCATGCCGGACACATGGGCGGCCTTGGCCAATGCTGGGGGGGGTGCGTAGACCTTGTGCTCGCTCGAACTCATGCTTGTCTCCTTCAGCGGTTTGCGCAGCGGTTTGCAAATTCTGCTCGCACCATAGACAGCTGCTCTTACGAACGACTGACGCAGGCGCCCGGGGTCTTCACCGATGGTGCGCCCACTACAATTTCAGGCAACCGGACTATCCCTGCACACCCCATGGCCCAGATCCCCGACCACAGCAACACCAAGCTGCGCCCCTTGCCCAACCTCATCTTCATGAGCCGTTGGCTGCAGCTGCCGCTGTACCTCGGGCTGATCGTCGCGCAGGCGGTCTACGTGTTCCACTTCTGGGTCGAGCTGGTGCACCTGGTCGAAGCGGCCTTCGGCAGCCAGACGGCGCTGCAGGCGGTGTTCACGGCGGTCGGCGTCAGCGGCGATGCCGCCAAGGGCACCAAGCTGACCGAGACGACCATCATGCTGGTGGTGCTCGGGCTGATCGACGTGGTGATGATCTCCAACCTGCTGATCATGGTGATCGTCGGCGGCTACGAGACCTTCGTGTCGCGCATGAACCTCGAAGGCCACCCCGACCAGCCGGAGTGGCTGAGCCACGTCAACGCCTCGGTGCTGAAGGTGAAGCTTGCGACCGCCATCATCGGCATCTCGTCGATCCACCTGCTGAAGACCTTCATCAACGCCRATGCGCTGAGCGACCGGGTGCTGATCGCGCAGACGGTGATCCACTGCGCGTTCCTGCTGTCGGCAATGGCGATCGCGATCACCGACCGGCTGCTGCCCCAGACCTCCTCGAATCACTGAGGCCGGCGCGCACTGCCCAGCAGCAGCAAGGTGCCGGCGATGCCGGCAATCAGCGAACCGCACAGCACGCCGAGCTTGACCTGCGTCTCGTAGTCGCCGCCGCGGCCCTCGAAGGCCAGCGCGCCGATGAACAGGCTCATCGTGAAGCCGACGCCGCACAGCACGCAGACGCCGAAGAACTGCCGCGTGCTCGCACCGGCCGGCAGCTCGGCCCCGGCCAGCCGGATCAGCAGCCACGACGCGCCGAACACGCCGATCGCCTTGCCCAGCACCAGCCCGGCGGCGATGCCCAGCGGCACCGTCTGCGCGAGCGTGCCGAGCGTGACGCCCTGCAGCGACACGCCGGCATTCGCGAACGCGAACATCGGCAGCACCGCGAACGCGACCCACGGGTGCAGCGCGTGCTCGGTGGTCTCGAGCGGCGAATGGCCTTCTTCCCCGCCCCGCAGCGGGATCGCCAGCGCCGTCGCCACGCCGGCCAGCGTCGCATGCACGCCCGACTTCAGCACGCACACCCAGATCACCAGCCCGACGACGACGTACGGCCCGACGCTCATCACCCGGGCTCGGTTCAGCAGGAACAGCACGACGCCGCCGGCCAGCGCCGCACCCAGCATCGCGAGCGACACGTCGGCGGTGTAGAAGAACGCGATCACGACGATCGCGCCCAGGTCGTCGATGATGGCCACCGCCGTCAGGAATACCTTCAGCGAGGCCGGCACGCGCGAGCCGAGCAGCATCAGGATGCCGAGCGCGAACGCGATGTCGGTCGCCGCGGGGATCGCCCAGCCGTGCAGCGCGACCGGATCGCCCAGGTTGATCCCCGCGTAGATCAGCGCCGGCACCGCCATGCCGCCGATCGCCGCGCCGGCCGGCAGCAGCGCCTGCCGGGCCGATGCCAGCTCGCCGGCCAGCATCTCGCGCTTGATCTCGAGGCCGACGAGGAAGAAGAACACCGCCATCCACAGGTCGTTGACCCACAGCAGCAGCGGCTTGGCCAGCACCAGCAGGTCGCCGCCGATGCGCAACTCGCCCGGCAGCTCGACGAAACGCTGGTAGGCCCCATGCCACGGCGAGTTGCTGACCACCAGCGCGATCACGGCGGCCAGCGCCAGCACGACGCCGCCCGCCGATTCGGACGCGATGAAGCGCCGGATGCCATTCAGCATGAGTTCTCCCCTGTCAGTAAAATTCGGGGCTTCAAGCCAAGCCCACTCGCCGGGGATTGTTCCGCAGTTCAGCAGTTCCGCCCACTTTCCGGGATAGCCACATGACCTCGATCCGCTACACCGACCTGGTTGACAGCGTCGCCGCCGCCCTCCAATACATCAGCTACTACCACCCGGCCGACTACGTCGCGCACCTGGCGCGGGCGTACGAATCCGAGCAGGGCCCGGCCGCCAAGGATGCCATCGCGCAGATCCTGACCAACTCGAAGATGTGCGCCGAAGGGCGCCGCCCGATCTGCCAGGACACCGGCATCGTCAACGTCTTCATGAAGATCGGCATGGACGTGCGCTTCGAGGGCTTCCCGGCCGGCGTGGAAGACGCCGTCAACGAAGGTGTGCGCCGCGGCTACCTCGACCCCGAGAACAAGCTGCGCGCGAGCATCGTGGCCGACCCGCACTTCGAGCGCAAGAACACCAAGGACAACACGCCGGCGGTGATCCACATGAGCCTGGTGCCGGGCAACACGGTCGACATCCAGATCGCGGCCAAGGGCGGCGGCAGCGAGAACAAGAGCAAGTT
>NZ_JBFUCB010000610.1:0-3621 GCF_056405435.1 Rhizobacter sp. P1_G5
GCTCGGCGAGGCGCTGGCACCGGCCGATGCAGCGGCGCGGCTGCGCGAGCGCGGGCCGGCGACGGTGATCGTCACGCTGGGCGCCGACGGCGTGCAGTGCGCCGACGAGCGCGGCAACGTGCACGCGCCGGCGCCGCGCACGCAGGCGGTCGACACCACCGGTGCCGGTGACACCTTCATCGGCGCGTTCGCCGCCGCGCGCTGTGCCGGCGTGGCCTTGCACGCCGCGATCGCGCATGCGCAGCGGGCCGCGGCGTTCAGCGTCGCGCGGCCCGGCACGATCGACGCGATGCCGTTCGCGCGCGACCTGCAACCGGCGGTCGAGGCGTCGTGAAGAAGACGCCGCTGCTGCACCGGGACTTGTCGCTGCTGGTCGCGCGGCTGGGCCATGGCGACCTGGTCGTGATCGCCGATGCCGGGTTGCCGGTGCCGGCGGGCACGCCGTGCATCGACCTGGCGCTGACGCGCGGCGTGCCGTCGTTCGACCAGGTGCTGCAGGTGCTGCTCAGCGAGATGCAGGTGGAGCGCGCCGCGCTGGCCGACGAGGCGCTGCAGCGCAGCCCCGCGTTCGTCGCGCAGGCCGGCGAGCGCCTGCAGGGCGTGCCGGTCGAGCGGGTGTCGCACGACGAGCTGAAACGGCGCAGCGCCTCGGCGCGCGCGATCGTGCGCAGCGGCGAGTTCACGCCGTACGCGAACCTGCTGCTGTACGCCGGCGTCGTGTTTTGAGCGTTGCTTCGAAGCACTGAACGCGCCAGCCGCCGCGAAGCCAGGCACGCGCGGGCGCGGAGGTACTTCGATGAGCGGCTTTGCAGGCACGCTACAGTCGCGGCCCATGGACCTTGCCGCCGAACTGTCGAGCCTGCACCAGCCGCTGCTGCGGTTTGCGCAACTCCAGCTGCGCCACGACAGCCTCGCCGAGGACGTGGTGTCGGAGACGCTGCTGGCGATCCTCGAGGCGCCGGAGCGCTTCGAAGGCCGCAGCACGCTGAAGACCTACGCGACCGGCATCCTGAAGTTCAAGATCATCGATGTGCTGCGCCGGCGCGGCCGCGAGATCCACGTAGAGCCGTTGGCCGAGCAGAGCGTCGACGACGCGCTCGATGCGCTGTTCGCGGCCGACGGCCACTGGCGCGACGCGCCACCGGCCTGGCAGCACCCGGAGCGGGCGCTGGAGCAGGCGCAGTTCTTCGACACGCTGCAGCTGTGCATCGACAACCTGCCGCCGAAGCTGGCCCGCATCTTCATGATGCGCGAGTGGCTGGAGCTGGAGATCGACGGCATCTGCGGCGAGCTGCAGATCACCGCCAACAACTGCAGCGTGATGCTGTACCGCGCGCGCATGCAGCTGCGCGAGTGCCTGCAGCTGCGCTGGTTCAAGGATGCGGCATGACGACGACGACCCCACCGCCCGCGAGCACGCCGGACGACGACATCGACTGCCGTGCCGCCTCGCACCTGCTGAGCGCCGCGCAGGACGGCCCGCTGCCGCCCGACGACGCGCGCCGGCTGGCGGCGCACCTGCCGATCTGCCGCATGTGCCGCAACGTGCAGGGGCAGCTCGAGTTGCTGCGCAGGAGCGCGCGCGAGCTGGGCAGCGGGGACTGATCAGCGCGTGGCCGGCAGCGGCACCGCCTCGGCCATCGCGCGGTGCCCGGCGTCGCCCGGGTGCAGGTGGTCGCCGGAGTCGAAGGCCGGCTGCAGGCGCGACGGCTGGGCCGGGTCGCGCAGCAGCGCGTCGAAATCGAGCACCGCGTCGAACTCACCGCTGGCGCGGATCCACGCATTGAGCTGCCGGCGCAGCGCGTCCTTGTGCGGCTGGAAGTAGTCGGCCAGCGGCGTGCCGGCGAGGGCGCCTTCGAACGGCGTCAGCGTCGCGCCGAGCACGCGCACGCCGTGTGCATGCGCGCGGGCGATCAGCTGGCGGTAGCCGGCCACCAGCTCGGCGAGGTCGGGCGGCCGGCGTTGCGGATCGAACGCGGTGCCGGGCCAGGCGATGTCGTTGATGCCGATCAGCACGATGACGCTGCGCAGCTGCGGTTGCGACAGCACGTCGCGGTCGAAACGCGCCAGCGCGCTCGGGCCCATGCCGCCGGACAGCAACCGGCCGCCCGAGATGCCGGCGTTCAGCACCGCGATGCGTTGCGGTGCGAGTCGCGCGGCCAGGAAGTCGGGCCAGCGCGTGTCGGCATCCATCGTCGCGCCGTTGCCGTCGGTGATCGAATCGCCGATCACGACGACGCTGCCGCGCGGCGCGTCGGCCTCGACCGCGACGCCGCTGAGGAAGATCCGCGCCGTCAGGCCCGGTGTCGGCGGCAGCTGCGCGGCGCTCACCTGGTTGCCGGGCGCGAGCGAGGCGGTTTGCCGTCCATCCCAGTGGAAGGTGCGCGTCGGCGTCGGCTTCGGCAGGTACAGGCTGATCGCCAAGGACGCGAGCGCTGCGACCTCGAGCTCCACCGGATCGCTGAGCACCGGCGCGCCCGGCGGCACGACGACGCCGGCCTGTCCGCCGAAGGTCACCGCGCGACCCCGCCCGGGGGCCGATGCCGGCGCCACCTGCGCTGCACCAATCACCAGTGGCTCGCTGCCGTACTCGTTCGACAGCTGCAGCCGCACCCGCCGCCCGCCGAGGCTCAGCCGCACGACCTGGCGCAGCGTCTGGTCGTCGATGACCGCCGGCGTGCCGGTCGGCAGGGCGAATTCCTCGCCCCAACTCGCTTCGGGATTCGCGGTCCAGCTGGGGATCCAGGTGCCGGCGTGCGAAGGCGTCGCGGTCAGGCAGGCGAGGGCAAAGGCCGGGATGGAGAGGGTCGCGGCGAGGCCGCGCCGCAGTGTGCGACGAGCAGTCATGGGGTGTCCTCGTTCAGGCGTTGGCAGGGGCGATCGCAGCCGGCGTGCGGTCCAGCGCCATCGCGAGCGCCGCGATCGCGAGACCGGCCAGCGGCAGCAGCGCGGCCACCCAGGCGAGCGAGCCGAGACCCGGCCCGTTCGCGATCACCGCACCGCCCAGCCACGCGCCGAAGGCATTGCCGAGGTTGAACGCCGCGATGTTGAAGCTCGAGGCGAGGCTCTGGCCGGCACCCTGGGCCTTGTCCAGCACCCACATCTGCAGCGGAGCGACCGTCGCGAACGACGCGGCCCCGAGCAAGCCGACGAACAGCACCGCGGCCACCCGGCTGTGCAGCGCCCAGCCGGTCAGCGCGAGCACGATCGCGAGCACCGCCAGCGAGCCCAGCACCGTGCCGGCGAGGTGGCGGTCGGCGAGCTTGCCGCCGGCCAGGTTGCCGATCACCAGCCCGCCGCCGAACACCAGCAGGATCGGCGACACCGCCGCGGCGCTGAAGCCGGTGATCTGCGTCAGCAGCGGCGCGATGTAGGTGAACAGCGCGAACAGYCCCGCGAAGCCGAGCACCGTGGTCGCGAAGCCGAGCAGCACCGGGCGGCGCAGCAGCGCGTCGAGGTCGGCGCGCAGCGAACTGCCTTCACGGCTCGCCGGCTGCGCGGGCACGAACAGCGCCAGTGCCGCCATCGCCAGCAGCCCGACCGCGCTGACGGCCCAGAAGGTGGCGCGCCAGCCGAAATGCTGGCCGAGCCAGGTGCCGAACGGCACGCCGAGGATGTTGG
>NZ_JBFUCB010000611.1:0-3611 GCF_056405435.1 Rhizobacter sp. P1_G5
ATGCGGTGCTGAACCTGCTGACCGACACGCGTGTGTTCGCCGGTTGCGTGACGGGGCGCAAGCTGTGGCCGCTGGTGGCGGCCGAGAAGATCGAAGGCCGGCGGCTGGCGAATGCGCTGGGGCATGTGGAGCTGGCGCTGGCCGAAAGGCGCGACGACGTGCAGCGGCCGGTGCTGCGGATGGCGCGAGTGCATGAGGTGGCGCATGGGCCGTTCATCGGATTCAACCGCGCGCAGGCGGCGGTGATCGAAGGGGCGGTGCTGGTGAGCCGGCTGCACATGCTGGCGGCGGAGAAGATCGATGCGGAGATGGCGTACCTGCAGATTGCGATCGACAAGACGGCGGGGGACGGGGAGCGCGAGGCCTGGGGGTGGTTGCGGGAGGCGGTGGTGCGGCATCGGGCGGGTGATGCGAAGAAGGAGGCGCGGTGATGACGCGCATGCGGCTGCTGGTGAGCGTGCGGGATCTGGACGAGGCCTTGCTGGCGGCGGAAGGCGGGGTGGATTTCATCGACCTGAAGGAGCCGCGCGAGGGCGCGCTGGGGGGGCTGCCGGTGGCGACGATCCGGGCGGTCGTGCGGGGGTTGCGGGAACGGGGAATTGCGTTGCCGATCAGCGCGACGATTGGGGATGTGGGGATGGATCAGCTCGATCTCATCGAAGCGCGTGTGGAAGCGGTGGGGGCTTGCGGGGTCGACTACGTCAAGGTTGGCATTGAGCGCTCACCGGATGCTGCAGAGGTGCTCGACATGCTGGCGGAAAGTCGGCATGCGGTGGTGCCGGTGTTCATTGCGGATGCGGGGCTTGACACCGGGCTGATTGCGCGAGCTTGCCGGCTGGGGTTCCCGGCGGTGATGGCGGACACGGCGGACAAGCGGGCCGGGAGCATCTTTGCGTGCGTGGGCGCAACGGAGTTGCAGCGCTTCGTGGCAACGGTGCGCGAGGCCGGCAAGCTGGCCGGGCTGGCCGGTGCCTTGCTGTTGCCGGATCTGCCGGCATTGCGTGAACTGGCGCCCGACTTCGCCGGGTTCCGCAGCGCGGTGTGCGGTGGGGACCGTGCGTCGACGCTGGATGCGCAAAAGGTGCGCGGCTTGGCGGAGGCTGCGCGGTACCTGGCGAAGCTCAACCCCCAAAGTAGCGCCAGTTTCCTTCGCTGACGACCGTGGCCGTGCCATCGACGACCTGGATGGCGGTCTGGTCGTCGATGGCATAGGCGGGGACGCCAATCGTGGCCGCCCACCGCTCGGCGCATGCCATGGTGTTTTCATCGAAGCCGGGATAGTCCAGGTGCGGGAAGATGGAGAAATCGACCAGCCCCAGCGCGCGGTCTTCGCCGGTCATCGGCGGCCTCATCTCGATGAACGCGTCGCCGACCTTCGGCGTCATCACCATGCTGCCCGCGCTCAAGCCGACCCACACCGCGTGTCGTAGCGACGGAAGCATCGTCAGCAGGCCTGACTGGCGCATCCAGTGGGCGAGGTACAAGGCATCGCCACCGTCCGCCAGGAGAACATCTGCCGCACGAACCCACGGAGCCCAGCGCGTTTCGCCGATGCTGGCCAGCGCCGTGAGCTCCAGCAGGCCCACCGACTTCCACCCCAGCTCGACCATCGGGCAGATCGACTGCCGCCCCGCGACGAACCGCCAGGCCGCCTGCGGACCTGCCATCGGATGGCCATAGCTGGCGGTGGGGATGCACAGCGCCGAACACTCGGAGATGGGCTTGCCCAGCAGGCTGAGCAATGCGCCGTGGATGCTGGCGTTCTTGACGCCACCGGACGTGAGCAGGAGTTTCATCGGCAGATTCCTATCGGTCTTGGTGCAAGACGGATGCGTTGATTGACTGTCTCACGACGATCCGCACCGCGAGAAATAGACACTGCGCTGCAAATGCCGATGATGAACTGCTTGTAGTGCCCTGAGCACGGAAAGGCCGCGCTTCACCACTACTCGGACGTCTGGCGACTTCGCGACGGGCTGTTCGCCGAGCTGCATGCCTTTGTGGTGAAAGCCCGTTGATCGGGCTCGTCGGCGTTCATCGACTGCCGTTGCGCCGCGTCAGTCGATTTGCAAGGTGCCGCATCCAGGAGACTGACCCTTTGTCCCGAGCCTCGTCAGGCGATGCGTGCTCACGCGTTGCCTCGGACGGCGCCGGCAGAAAAGCGGCGCGTGTGGTGCCGAACTCCTTGAGTCGATGGTCCAGGTTGATGAGCACGTTGTCTCGTTCTTCGGGGTAGCGTTCGGCCACGCGGCGATAGTGGGGAAGCAGTGAGTGGTCCTTGAGGCCCGCCAGCGCCTGCAGCGCGGCGTGGACGACAAAGCTGTCTTCATCGGCCAACCCGGCGATGAAGCAATGCAGGTGCGGCCGCCGGTCCGGCACCTTGCCCAGCGCGTACAAGGCTTGGCGGCGTATGCCGGCCTGCTCGTGGCCGGTGAATGGGGCCAGGATGGGGCCGCGGTCCACGGGCAGGGCTTCCAGCACATAGGTGAAGAACCGGAAGGTTTCCAGGTCGGTGATGCGGTCGGCAATGGCCAGGATCTCGACTTGCCACTGAGTTGCGTGGTCACGGGCGTACCAATGCAGGCACTGCAGAAAAATCAGCGGCTCCTGCGCAGCCAGCTCGGCCAGCAGCGGCTTGGCCTTGACGGGGTCGTGCTTGCAGAGGATCTGGCAGACGAGTGAACGATGCGCCAGCGCGTGGGGCCGGGGCTGGACCAGTGAGTCCAACGTTACTTCGCTGAGCCGCTTCTTGAACAGCAGCCCGGCGAGATGCTCCTGCGCCGTTTGCGCGTCGTCGCTGCTCAGCCACCCGGCCAGCAGTCGGGCCTCGGGCCCGCCGCGCGTATAGCCGAACCACGAGGGGGTCTTCTGCACAAGGTCGCCCGCGATGACTTCGTCCAGCCAGCGCTCGTACCAGGCGAGGAAGTCAGGCTCGAACGCGAAGACGGGCGGCGAGTGGTATTCGGTGTCGAAGTTGACGACGCGTCCCGCGTGCGCGCCATTGAGCACCAGGCCGTGATAGAGGGAACAGCCCTGCGTGCCCACCGGCAGCACGCCAGCGAACAGCTTGTCTAACGCCTCCTCATAGTCGACGCCATCAAGTTCGTCACTCAGGCCCAGCCCAGCCACGAGCCCGTCCCAATCGGGTTGCGACATGCCCGGCGACAGGATGCAAGGCTTGGTGAGCCGGTCGCGCTCCCGCGGCGCCATGCCGTCACCCAACCCGTAGATGCCGTAGAACGGCCCGGCCGCCGAGCCTTCGTATCCGTCTCCGCCATTGCCCACTTCAAGCACAAACCGTCGATAGGCCTCGGGCAGCGCGATGGTGAGCCGTGCTTCGAAGTCGCTCACGGTGCGCGGGCTGGCCGGCGCGTGGACAGCGTAGCCGTGTGCATCGGCGCCGAACACCTCCAACTTGGGATCGGCGACCCGGGCCCGCGCAAGCTTGTCGAGGATGCGGCGGGTCTGCTGAGGGTCGTTCATGTCGTCGGATCTTCGGGCGGGGCGCCATTCTCGCAAGCGGAGGGCGACGACCGCAAACTGCAACCGGAGCGCCACTGGCCTCGTTCAGTTTCCGGAGGTCATACAGCCTTGTGAGGGAAGAAGAGAAG
>NZ_JBFUCB010000612.1:0-3601 GCF_056405435.1 Rhizobacter sp. P1_G5
GCGCACCGACGACCTCGGCGCGATCCCGCTGAAGGCGCTGATCGCGCGCAACACGCGTGTCGACTGGGAGGCGGTCGACGACGTGCTGTTCGGCTGCGCGAACCAGGCCGGCGAGGACAACCGCAACGTGGCCCGCATGTCGGCGCTGCTGGCCGGCCTGCCGATCGGCGTGCCGGGCATGACGATCAACCGGCTGTGCGGCTCGGGGATGGACGCGGTGGGCAGCGCGGCGCGCGCGATCCGCAGCGGCGAGGCCGGCCTGATGATCGCCGGCGGCGTCGAGAGCATGAGCCGCGCGCCGTTCGTGATGCCGAAGGCCGAGAGCGCGTTCAGCCGCAACGCGGCCATCCACGACACGACGATCGGCTGGCGCTTCATCAACAAGCTGATGAAGGAGCTGCACGGCGTCGATTCGATGCCCGAGACGGCGGAGAACGTGGCGGCCGATTTCGGCATCGGGCGCGACGCGCAGGACCGGATGGCGCTGGCGTCGCAGCTGAAGGCGGTCGCGGCGCAGCAGGCCGGCTTCTTCGACGCCGAGATCACGCCGGTGACGATCGCGCAGAAGAAGGGCGAGGCGCTCGTCGTGAAGCAGGACGAGCACCCGCGCGAGACCTCGCTCGACGCACTCGCGAAGCTGAAGGGCGTGGTGCGGCCCGACGGCACGGTGACGGCCGGCAATGCCTCGGGCGTCAACGACGGCGCCTGCGCGCTGCTGCTGGCGAGCGAGGCGGCCGCGGCGCGCCACGGCCTGACGCCGCGCGCCCGCGTGCTGGGCATGGCGACCGCGGGCGTGGCGCCGCGCATCATGGGCATGGGCCCGGCCCCGGCCACGCGGCGCGTGCTGGCGTTGACCGGCCTGAAGCTCGACCAGATCGACGTGATCGAATTGAACGAGGCGTTCGCCGCGCAAGGCCTGGCGGTGCTGCGCGACCTCGGCCTGAAGGACGACGACGCGCGCGTCAACCCGAACGGCGGCGCGATCGCGCTCGGCCACCCGCTCGGCGCGAGCGGCGCGCGGCTGGTGACGACCGCGGTGAACCAGCTGCACCGCAGCGGCGGCCGCTACGCGCTGTGCACGATGTGCATCGGCGTGGGCCAGGGCATTGCGGTGGTGATCGAGCGGGTCTGAGCGGAAGGCGCGTGCGGGGAGATGACAAGCGAACAAGTGGGGGTTGATATCCCCGACGGTCGTAGCCCGGAGGCCAATCCGGGAGGGCTCAAGCGCGCCGCCAGCGCGGCCACAGCAGGTTCAGCGCCAGCCCCGCCATCACCAACCCGGCGGCAACCAGTTTCCACGCCGGCAGCGATTCGCCCAGCCACCACGCCGACGCAGCCATGCCGAACACCGGCACCAGCAACGCCATCGGCGTGATGGTGGCCGCCGGGTGGCGTGCCAGCAGCCAGCCCCAGGCCGCGTAGCCGAACAGCGTGTTGCCGACCGATTGCCACAGCACCGAGGCCCAGGTCACCGCATCGGCCTGGCGCAGGCCGGCCTCGATCGCCACGCTGCCTTCGAAGCACCACGACAGGATGAACAGCGGCGGCACCGCGAACGCGCTGGTCCAGACGACGTAGGCCAGCATGTTCACGCGGCCGGCCGCGCGGCTGACGATGTTGCCGCCGGCCCACGACAGCGCGGCAAGCAGCACCATCAGCACGCCGGCCACCGTGGTGTCGCCGCCGGTGTGTGAACCGCTGGTGTGTGAAGCGATAACGACGATGCCGGCCGCCGCCAGCAGAAGTGCCACCCACTGGAACGGGCGCACCACCTCGCCGCTGCCGCGCATCGCCAGGCCGATCGTGAAGAACACCTGCGTCTGCACGACCAGCGACGCGAGCCCCGGCGTGATGTGCCCGCGCATCGCGAGGTACAGCACGCCGAACTGGCCGACGCCGATCAGCAGCCCGTAGGCCGCGAGCTTGCGCCACGGCACCGCCGGGCGTGGCAGGAAGAACACCGCAGGCAGCAGCGCGAACGTGAAGCGCAGCGCGGCGAACAGCAGCGGCGGCAGGTGCGCGAGGCCGAGCTTGATGACGACGAAGTTGGTGCCCCAGACCGCGACGACCAGCAGCGCGAGGACGAAGTGCCGTGCCGGCAACGGAGCGCTCATGCGAGCACGACCCGGTTGCGCCCGGCGCCCTTGGCCGCACGCAGTGCCTGGTCGGCGCGCGCGATCGTCTCGGCCACCGATTCACCGGCCCGGTGCTCGGTGACGCCGGCCGAGAAGCTGACGTGCATCGGCGGCCCTTGCGCGTCGATCTGCATCGCGAAGATGCGTTCGCGCAGCCGCTCGAGCCCGAGGCGTGCGAGCGAGGCGCGGGTGTCCGACAGTAGCAGCAGGAACTGCTCGCCCTGCCAGCGCCCGAGCAGGTCGGAGATGCGGATCACGTTCAGTGCTTCTCGCGCGAAGCGCTTCAGCAGCCGGTCGCCGAACTCATGGCCTTGCTGGTCGTTGATCTTGCGGAAGCCGTCGAGGTCRATCATCGCGAGGCAGAAGGTGTAGCCGGAACGCACGCCGCGCTGGCGTTCCTGCTCCATCAGTTCCTGCATGTGGCGGCGGTTGATCAGGCCGGTCATCTCGTCGCGGGTGGCGAGATCCTGGATGCGCGCGAGCGCCACCGACAGCTCCTTCTTCTGCCGCCGCATGCGCTCGCGCAGGCGGCTGAGCTGCCCGGCCAGCACCGCGATGGCCGGCACCATGATCGCGATCATGATGAAGTGCCCCCATTCGACCGCCGGCTCGTAGGTGGCCGGGTCGTGCCAGGCCATCGCCGCCATCGTCGCGCCGAACAGCGCCACCGCGAACAGCGCGATGCGCATCACCTGGGCCGGCGGCAGCGCATACATGCTGAACATGAAGATCACCATCAGGATCGGAAAGGCGCCGCCGCGGCCCGCGCCGGCCAGTGCGTAGCCGGCCGCGCCGCAGACGATCGCGAACACCATCTGCGCCTGCGTCAGCGCCGGGTCGGGCAGCTTCAGGTTGAGGCCGCTGCGGATCACGCCGAAGAAGACCGCGAAGCCGCCGGCGAGCAGCACGCTCCACAGCGCGACGGGCCAGGCAGGCGCGAGGCCGGCGGCCACGAGGTACTGCATGTTGAGCACGCTGCCGAGCACCAGCAGCATCGCGACGCCGCATTGCACGAGCCGCAAGCGCTGCTTGGGTTCGGTGCCGAACACACGGTCGGCGAGAGGGGCGAGGACGGTCCGCACGGGGCGAGAGGTTATCAGCCCCGCAGCCCCCGGCCGCGCCATGTCACGGGTTCAATCGTTCCAGCGGGTTAACGCCAGTGCACCGAGCACCGTGCCGTCGATCGCGGCATCGCCGACCTGGCAGCGGTGGCCGGGCAGCGATTGCGCGAGCAGCGCGAGGTAGGCGGCATTGCGGGCGAGCGGGCCCTCGACGACGACCGGCGACGGGCCGGACAGCGCCAGCACGCGCTCGGCGGTCATCGTGGCGCAATACTGCGCGGCCAGCGTCGCGCGCTGCGCCGGCGTGAGGCGCTGCATGGCCTGCGCGGTGACGTCGTCGCCACGGCAGACGATGCGTGGGCCGCCGCCATCGACCGAGGCCACGGCCTGGATGCCAGCCTCGGC
>NZ_JBFUCB010000613.1:0-3582 GCF_056405435.1 Rhizobacter sp. P1_G5
GCGGCATGGTCGCGGCCGACCTGCGCATCGCCGACGCGAAGACCTTCGCGTCGGTCAGGAGCGCCGCATGACACGAGCCGTGGGAGACGTGATCCTCGACGTGAAGAACATCAGCCTGTCGTTCGGCGGCGTGAAGGCGCTGACCGACATCAGCTTCGACCTGCGCGAGCACGAGATCCGCGCCATCATCGGCCCGAACGGCGCCGGCAAGAGCTCGATGCTGAACTGCATCAACGGCGTCTACCAGCCGCAGCAGGGCTCGATCGCGCTGCGCGGGCGCACCTTCCGCCACATGAACTCGCGCCAGGTGGCCGAGATGGGCGTCGCGCGCACCTTCCAGAACCTGGCGCTGTTCAAGGGCATGAGCGTGCTCGACAACATCATGACCGGCCGCAACCTGCGCATGAAGAGCAACCTGCTGCTGCAGGCGCTGCGCCTCGGGCCGGCCGAGCGCGAGGAGATCGAGCACCGGCGCGTCGTCGAACGCATCATCGATTTCCTGGAGATCCAGCCGTACCGCAAGACGCCGGTCGGCAAGATGCCCTACGGGCTGCAGAAGCGCGTCGACCTCGRCCGCGCGCTCGCGATGGAGCCGCAGGTGCTGCTGCTGGACGAGCCGATGGCCGGCATGAACGTCGAGGAGAAGCAGGACATGAGCCGCTTCATCCTCGACGTGAACGACGAGTTCGGCACGACCATCGTGCTGATCGAGCACGACATGGGGGTAGTGATGGACATCAGCGACCGCGTGGTGGTGCTCGACTACGGCAGGAAGATCGGCGACGGCACGCCGGGCGAGGTTCGATCCAATCCGGATGTCATCAAGGCCTACCTCGGGGTTCAACACTGATGGGCTTCTTCCTCGAAACCCTGTTCGGCGGCCTGATGGCGGGCATGCTGTATGCGCTGATCGCGCTCGGCTTCGTGCTGATCTACAAGGCCTCGGGCGTGTTCAATTTCGCGCAGGGCGCGATGGTGTTGTTCGCGGCGCTCGCGATGGCGCGCTTCTCCGAGTGGTTCCCGCAGTGGTTCCACTTCGACAGCAAGCTGCTCGCCAACGTGCTGGGCTTCATCACCGCGGCGGCGTTGATGGTGGTGGTGGCCTGGCTGATCGAGCGGCTGTGCCTGTCGCGGCTGGTCAACCAGGACGGCATCACGCTGCTGATGGCGACGCTCGGCATCGCGTACTTCCTCGACGGGCTCGGCCAGACGCTGTTCGGCAACGACATCTACAAGATCGACGTCGGCATGCCGAAGGAGCCGCTGCTGGTGCTGCAGGGCACGTTCGACGGCGGCGTGCTGATCAGCCAGGAGGACCTGGTGGCGGCACTGGTCGCGGCCACGCTGGTCGCGCTGCTCGCGCTCTTCTTCCAGAAGACAGCCACCGGCCGCGCGCTGCGTGCGGTGGCCGACGACCACCAGGCGGCGCAGTCGATCGGCATCCCGCTCGACCGCATCTGGGTCATCGTGTGGTCGGTGGCCGGCATCGTCGCGCTGGTGGCCGGCATCATCTGGGGCAGCAAGCTGGGCGTGCAGTTCTCGCTGTCGCTGGTGGCGCTGAAGGCGCTGCCGGTGGTGATCCTCGGCGGGCTCACGTCGATCCCGGGCGCGATCCTCGGTGGGCTGATCATCGGCGTCGGCGAGAAGCTGTCGGAGATCTACCTCGGACCGATGTTCGGCGGGGGCATCGAGATCTGGTTCGCCTACGTGCTGGCGCTGTTGTTCCTCCTCGTCAGGCCGCAGGGCCTGTTCGGCGAGAAGATCATCGATCGGGTCTGAGCCATGCTGTACAGAGAGAACGGCCAGTTCAAGACCAGCTACCGCGCCGACCAGCAGATCTTCCCGGTGTTGCAGGACCGCGCCGCGATCCTCGCGCTGCTGGCCGTCGCCTTCGTCGTGCTGCCGCTCGCCGCGCCCGAGTACCTGTTCCGCGCGATCCTGATCCCGTTCCTGATCCTGTCGCTCGCCGCGCTCGGCCTGAACATCCTCGTCGGCTACTGCGGCCAGATCTCGCTGGGCACCGGCGCCTTCATGGCAGTGGGCGCGTACGCGGCCTACAACTTCCAGGTGCGCATCCCGGGCATGCCGCTCGTCGCGTCGCTGCTGCTGGGCGGCGTGTGCGCCACCGGCGTCGGCGTGCTGTTCGGCATCCCGTCGCTGCGCATCAAGGGGCTGTACCTCGCGGTCGCGACGCTGGCCGCGCAGTTCTTCACCGATTGGGCCTTCCTGCGCATCTCGTGGTTCACCAACAACTCGTCGTCCGGCTCGGTCAGCGTCTCGGGCCTGAACGTGCTCGGGCTGCCGATCGAATCGCCGGTGTCCAAGTACCTGCTGTGCCTGGTCTTCGTCTGCGTGTTCGCGCTGCTCGCGAAGAACCTGGTGCGCGCGAGCATCGGCCGCGAATGGATGGCGATGCGCGACATGGACGTCGCCGCCGCGGTGATCGGCATCCGCCCGATGTACGCCAAGCTCACCGCGTTCGCGGTCAGCTCGTTCATCGTCGGCGTGGCCGGCGCGCTGTGGGGCTTCGTCCACCTCGGCGCCTGGGAGCCGGCCGCGTTCAACATCGACCGCTCGTTCCAGCTGCTGTTCATGGTGATCATCGGCGGGCTCGGCTCGATCAGCGGCAGCTTCATCGGCGCGGCCTTCATCATCCTGCTGCCGCTGCTGCTGAACCAGGTGCCGCGCTGGTTCGACATCCCGCTGTCGACCGCGCTCGCGTCGCACCTCGAATCGATGATCTTCGGCGCGCTGATCGTGTTCTTCCTGATCGTCGAGCCGCACGGCCTCGCGCGGCTGTGGTCCACCGCGCGCGAGAAGCTGCGGCTGTGGCCCTTCCCCCACTGATCACCACCACCACCAACGGAGACAGACATGCAGTTCAAGTCGTTCGCACGGGTTGCCGCGATCGCCGCGGTGGGTTGGGCCGGCCTGCTCGCCGCGCCGGCCGCGCTGGCCCAGGCCAAGGAGCAGTTCTTCCCGCTGCTCGTCTACCGCACCGGCGCCTACGCGCCCAACGGCACGCCGTGGGCCAACGGCAAGCAGGACTACCTGAAGATGATCAACGCCCGCGATGGCGGCATCAACGGCGTCAAGCTGAGCTACGAGGAATGCGAGACCGGCTACGCGACCGACCGCGGCGTGGAATGCTACGAGCGCCTGAAGGGCCGCGCCGGCGTCACGCTCTTCGACCCGCAGGCCACCGGCATCACCTTCGCGCTGACCGACAAGGTGCCGGCCGACAAGATCCCGCTGATCACGCTCGGCTACGGGCTGGCGGCCTCGCAGGACGGCGGCGTGTTCAAGTGGAACTTCCCGCTGATGGGCTCGTACTGGACGGCCGCCGACATCCTGATCCAGCACATCGGCAAGAAGGAAGGCGGGCTCGACAAGCTGAAGGGCAAGAAGATCGCGCTCGTGTACCACGACTCCCCGTTCGGCAAGGAGCCGATGCCGCTGCTGGAGGAGCGCGCGAAGACGCACGGCTTCGAGCTGCTGAAGATCCCGGTGACGGCGCCCGGCGTCGAGCAGAAATCGGCCTGGCTGCAGGTGCGCCAGCAGAAGCCCGACTACGTGCTGCTG
>NZ_JBFUCB010000614.1:0-3569 GCF_056405435.1 Rhizobacter sp. P1_G5
TCGCGGCAGAACACCGCGATCGCGAACGCGCCGCGCAGCTGCAGCGTCGCGCGCTGCACCGCATCGAGCAGGTCGCCGTCGTACAGGTGGTCCACCAGGTGCGCGATCACCTCGGTGTCGGTCTGGCTGTCGAACACGTAGCCCTTGGCCTTCAGCTCGGCGCGCAGCTCGTCGTGGTTCTCGATGATGCCGTTGTGCACCAGCGCGATCCGCCCGGCCGACGCCGCCTTCGCGCCCGGCCCGGCCGAGAAGTGCGGGTGCGCGTTGTGCACCACCGGCGCACCGTGCGTGGCCCAGCGCGTGTGGGCGATGCCGGTGCCCGACTGGATCTCGTCGCTGCGCACGTTGGCTTCGAGCTCGGCCACGCGCGAGGTGCTGCGCGCCCGGCGCAGCTGGCCGTTCTGGTGGACCGCCACGCCGCAGGAGTCATAGCCGCGGTACTCCAGGCGCTTCAACCCTTCGATCAGGATCGGAACGATGTTGCGGGTGCTGACGGCGCCGACGATGCCACACATGGGAGTTCTCTCTGGTGAAACTGGGATGGGGCGAATCGTAGGCAGATTGATGTGGTGAATGGTTGCATATACTTGATGAGTATGAAATTATTGGCCACGAGTATCAATAATCGATTGAATATTTCACTGGTAGATGACAAATGGCTGAATCTGACAAAAAACTGAGCCTGGACCCCACCGACTTGAGGGTGTTGGAGCTGTTGCAGAACGACGCCTCGCTGTCCAACCAGGACCTGGCTGCCGCCGCCCACACCTCGCCGGCCACCTGCCTGCGCCGCGTGAAGCGGCTGGTCGAGGCCGGCGTCATCGAGCGGCGCGTCGCCATCCTGTCGCCCGAAAGGCTCGGCGCCGGGCTCACGGTGCTGGCCGAAATCACGCTCGATCGCCAGGGCGCCGAGCACCTCGCGGCCTTCGAGGCGCGCGCGGTGGCCGAGCCGGCGGTGCAGCAGTGCTACCGCGTCTCGCCAGGGCCGGATTTCATGCTGGTGATGCAGGCGCCCGACATGGCGGGCTACCACGCGCTGGTGCAGCGCCTCTTCACGCAGGACGCCAATGTGCGCAACGTGAAGGCCTTCTTCAACGTGCACCGCGCGAAGTTCGAGCCGCGCATCGCGCTGCCGGTCATCGCGTGAGCGCGCGCGCCCAGTTCTGCGCCCAGCGGTCGAGCGGGCCCAGTTCGTCCAGCAGCCCGAGGCCGCGCGCCGTCAGCGCATAGCCCTCGGGGCGCAGCTCCAGCAGCTGCGCCTCGCGCAGTTCCTTCACGCGGCTGTTCAGCAGCGTGGGCGACGCCCCGCCCATGCTCTGCTGCAGCGCGCGGAAGTTCTGCGGCTGCCCGTCGCGCAGCTCCCACAACAGGCGCAGCGTGCCGCGGCGGCCCAGCAGATCCAGCAGGGCCATGATCGGCCGGCCGCTGGCCGAGCCGCGCACGCGCGTGCCTGGCAACGGGGTCCTCGGGCGGGGCGATGAAGTCGTCACGTCGGCGACTATGCCATGCCGGTTTCGGTGCCAGGATCCGTTTGCTACTATTTCTGTAGCAGCAAGGAGATCGCCATGACACCGACCGAAGCCTCCACGAACCCGGCCGCCCGCATTCCGCCGGTCAGTGCGCCGTACGAGCCCGAGCTCGACGCCCTGCTGCGCCGCATGACGCCGCCCGAAGCCGTCGACGTGCTGCAGCTGTTCCGCGTGTTCGCGCGCCACCCGCTGCTGGCCGAGCGGTTGATGCCGTGGGGAGGCTTCATGCTCGGCCGGCACGCGATGCTGCCGCTGCGCGACCGCGAGGTGGTGATCGACCGCGTCTGCGCGCGCTGCGGCGCCGAGTACGAATGGGGCGTGCACGTGGCGGCATTCGCGAAGGCCGCCGGCTTCACACCGGCGCAGGTGGTGGCGATCGAGCGCGGCCACGCCGATGACGCAGCACTGACCGAACGGGACGCGCTGCTGGTGCGCCTGGTCGATTCGCTGCACGACACCGCCGATGTCGATGACGACCTGTGGGCGCAGCTGGCGGCAGTGTGGAGCGAGCCGCAGCTGCTGGAGCTGCTGCTGCTCGCCGGCTGGTACCGCGCCATCTCGTACGTCTGCAATGCGGCGCGGGTGCCGCTGGAGCGCTGGCAGGCGCGGTTCGGCGCTAGCGTTTGACGATGACCAGGCCCTTCAGGTAGTCGCCTTCGGGGAAGGTGATCGTCATCGGATGGTCCGGCGCCGCGCCGGTGCGCGCATAGACCAGCCCGTCGACCTGCGCATCGAGCCCGGCACCGGCGACGATCTTGTGGAACAGGTCGGGGCTGATGCCGCCCGAGCACGAGAAGGTGAACAGCACGCCGCCCGGCTCCAGCAGCATCAGCGCGAGCCGGTTGATGTCCTTGTAGGCGCGTGCCGCGCGCTCGGCGTGCGACACGGTCGGCGCGAACTTCGGCGGGTCGAGCACGATCGCGTCGAAGCGCCGGCCTTGCTGCAGCATCGCGCGCAGCGTCTGGTTCACGTCGGCGTCCAGCGTCTCGTGCGCTGCATCGTCGAAGCCGTTGCGCAGCACGTGCGCCCGCGCCCGCTCGAGCGCCGGGCCCGACGAATCGACGCTCGTCACCTGCGTCGCGCCGCCGGCGAACGCGGCCACGCTGAAGCCGCCGGTGTAGCTGTAGCAGTTCAGCACGCGCTGCAGGCCGAAGTGCCGCACGGTGTCGGCGAACAGCTTGCGGCTGTCGCGCTGGTCGAGGTAGTAGCCGGTCTTGTGGCCCTCGGCCACGTCGAGGCTCAGCTGCCAGCCGTGCTCGCGGATCGTGACCTCGGTGGCGCCGTCGCCGCGCAGCCAGCCGGTCGACGGCTGCAGGCCCTCGAGCTCGCGCGAGTTCGCATCGCTGCGCTCGTACAGGCGCGCGAGGCCGGTGGCCTTCAGCAGGTGGTCGGCGATCGTCGCCTTCCAGCGCTCGGCGCCGGCCGACAGGAACTGCGCGCTCAGCGTGTCGCCGTAGCGGTCGACGATCAGGCCCGGCAGCCCGTCGGCCTCGCCGTGGATCAGGCGCACGCCGTCGCTCGCGATCGGCAGCCGCGCGCGGATCGCGATCGCCTGCTCGATGCGACGCAGGAAGAACGCGCTGTCGATGCGCTCGGCCTCGTCGAAGCTCCAGGCGCGCACGCGGATCTGCGAATGGGGGCTGCAGGCGGCCCAGGCCAGGAACCTGCCGTCGTGCGCCTGCACGCGTACCGTCTCGCCGAGGTCGGCCTTGCCGCCGGCGATGCTGCCCTCGAACACCCAGGGGTGGCGGCGCTGCAGCGAGCGCTCCTTGCCCTCGCGTACTGTGATTGTCTTCATGCCCCGATTGTCGGCGACGCGGCGCGCCGCCCCCCGGGATGGGGGAGAGATCGACAGGCTAGGGATGTCGATCGCTCCAGGCGCCGCCTAACTTGGTTTCAGCGCGCGGTCCGCGCGCCGTTCCACACATCACCTGGTTGCCAAGGAGGCCCCGCCATGCCCACGCTCAAGAACCTGGCCGTGCTCGACACGTTCATCCTCAAATGGTTTCGCGAATGCACGCCCAAGATCCTGGTCGTCAC
>NZ_JBFUCB010000615.1:0-3559 GCF_056405435.1 Rhizobacter sp. P1_G5
GAGCAGGCGCTGCGCGACAAGGCGGCCGCCGAGCAGGCCAGCCGCGCGAAGAGCGAGTTCCTGGCGCGCATGAGCCATGAGCTGCGCACGCCGCTCAACGCGGTGCTCGGCTTCGCGCAGTTGCTGTCGGCCGACGCCGGCGATCGCTTGAGCCCGCCGCAGGCCGAGCGGGTGGAGCGCATCCGCTCGGCCGGCCAGCACCTGCTGGCGCTGATCGACGACGTGCTCGACCTCGCGTCGATCGAGTCGAGCGGCATGCCGCTTGCCCACGAGGCGGTGCCGCTGCAGGCCGCGCTGCACGACGTGCTGCAGTGGACCCGGCTGCAGGCCGACGAGGCCGGTGTCAGCGTGCAGGCCGAGCCGACGGCGGCCCAGGTGCTGGGCGACCCGCGGCGCGTGCGCCAGGTGATCGCCAACCTGATGAGCAACGCCATCAAGTACAACCGCGCCGGCGGCCACGTGTGGCTGGCGGTCGAGCGCGGGGCCTGGCAGGGCGTTCCGGCCTGGGCGATCACGGTGCGCGACGATGGCCGTGGCATGTCGGCCGCGCAGCGGCGCCACCTGTTCGAGCCGTTCAACCGACTCGGCGCGGAGCGCGAAGCGATCCAGGGCACCGGCATCGGGCTGGCCATCGTGCACCACCTGGTCAAGCTGATGCGCGGCGAGATCAGCGTCGAGAGCGAGCCGGGCCGAGGCAGCGCGTTCCGCATCGTGCTGCGGGCCGCCGCCGGTGCCGCCGCGGAACCTGCGCAGCAGGCCGTTCCCTCATCGGTGCAGGCCGCCCCGGTCGCCACGACAGCGGCCGCGCCGCTGCGCCTGCTCTACATCGAGGACAACCCGGTCAACGTGCTGCTGGTGCAGGAGCTGCTCGCCAACCATGCGCACGTGGAGCTCGCCATCGCCGTCGACGGCGTGTCGGGCGTGCGGCTCGCACAGCATGCGCGGCCCGACGTGGTGCTGGTCGACATGCAGCTGCCCGACATCGACGGCACCGAGGTGCTGCGCCGCCTGCGGGCCGATCCCGATCTGGCCGGCCTGACGATCGTCGCGCTGTCGGCCAACGCAATGCCGGAAGACGTCTCCCGGGCGCGCGAGGCGGGCTTCGACGACTACTGGACCAAGCCGATCGACTTCAAGGCCTTCCTCGCCGCGCTCGACCGGCTGGCGCAGGCGCGGCGGCCGGGTGCCGATCAGGGTGCGAGGCGTTCGCGCAGCCAGCTGCCTTCGGCCAGCCGGTAGCGCAGGCGATCGTGCAACCGCGACTTGCGGCCCTGCCAGAACTCCCAGCTGTCCGGCACGAGGCGGAAGCCGCCCCAATGCGGCGGGCGCGGCGGGTTCAGCGCGTAGCGCGCGGCGGCCTTCGCGGCGTTGGCCACCAGCACCGCGCGCGAGCCGATCACCTCGCTCTGCGGCGAGGCCCAGGCACCCAGCCGCGAATCGAGCGGGCGCGACTGGAAGTACGCATCCGACTCGGCCTCGCTGGTGCGTTCGACGCGGCCTTCGATGCGCACCACGCGCTCCAGCTCGACCCAGTGGAACTGCAGCGCGGCCCACGCATGGGCGGCCAGTTCGCGGCCCTTGCGGCTGTCGTAGTTCGTGTACCAGACGAGGCCGCGCGCATCGAAACCCTTGATCAGCACGATGCGCGTCGACGGGCGCTGGTCGGCGCCGACCGTCGCGAGCGTCATCGCGTTCGGCTCGGGCAGCTTCGCGTCGAGGGCCTGCTGGAACCACAGGCCGAACTGCTCCAACGGGTCGCTGCGCGAGGCGTTCTCGTCGAGTTCGGCGCGTTCGTAGCTTTTGCGGAGGTCGGCAATATCGGTCATGGCCGGAGTATCCCGCAGGGAACAAAATACCTGCGGGGAATGCCTTAAGTGAACGCCCCACTAGGCGCCGAAAGCAAACGATTCCATTCTTGCAACCAAGGGCTTGCGTGCTGTGATGCGCCGGCTGCCATGACGAACAACAATGAAAGGGATGGCCTCATGAAGGCGCGGCCGGCGATCGTCGTGCTCGCCGCGGGACTGGGTTCCCGTTTCGGCGGTACGCAACACAAGCTCACGCAGAGCCTCGGCGCATCGAGTGTTCTCGGGACGACGCTTCGGCATGCGCTCGCGACGCACCTGGCGGTGATCGTCGTCGCCACCGAGGTGCTGGCCGAAGAGGCTGCCTCGCATGTCGCGACGCGCGACATCGTGATGCTGCCGTCGGTCGGCTCGGGCTCGCCGGTCAGCGCGCAGCGCCTGGGCATGGGCTTCTCGATCGCGTCGGGCGTCGCGGCCTGCTCCGATGCCTCCGGCTGGCTGGTGCTGCCGGGCGACATGCCGATGGTGCAGCCGTCGACGCTGCTCGCGGTGGCGCAGCAGCTCGACCACCATGCCGTGAGCTATGCGCAGTACCGGGGCCGGCGCGGGCATCCGGTGGGTTTTGCGGCCGAGCTCTACACCGAGCTGGTGATGCTGACCGGCGACGAGGGCGCGCGCCGGCTGGTGGCRCGCTATCCGGCGCAGGCGGTCGATGTCGACGATTCCGGCGTGCTGATGGATGTCGACAACGAGGGCGACCTGGATCGCGTGCGGGCGGCCTACAGCCCGTCGCTGTTCGGCGACTCTCGTTGAAGGATGACAGCCCCTCGGTCGACGGGTACATCGACCGATCCCCCGAGGGGATGCAGGCCGGCTTGGGAGCGGCCCGGCGCTCGGCCTGCCTAGCCGTTCACCAGCGCGTGCCGCTCCACCAGTGCCACCAGCCGCTCGATGCCGCGGTCGCGGATGCCGCATTGGCGCAGCGAGCGCGCCGTTTCCATCAGGTAGTCGAGCGTCGTGCCGTAGCGCCCGCAGGCGCTGCGCAGCACGCCGAGCAGGTGCTCGTCGCTCAGCGTGCCGGTGTAGTTCGGGCTGCTGCGGCTCAGCGTGAAGCCGAGCGCGCTCACCGGCCCTTGCGGCGTGCGGCATGGCAGCCAGCGGGCATCGTAGACGCCGGTCGGCATCTCGCGCGCCCACAGCCTCGGCAGCTCGTCGTCGACGCGTGCGCGCTCGATGCGGTAGACCATGCCGCGGCAGGAGCCGCCTGCCACCAGCGCGAACACCAGGCCCGGGCATTCGGGCGTGCCGCGGTTGATGCGCGAGCGCATCTCGAGCGCGCGGTGCCAGCCGTGCACCTGGGCCGGCCGCTGCTCGGCGGCTTCGAACTCGGGGCGCCAGATCAGCGACGCGTAGCCGAAGATCCACAGGTCGTCACGGCCGCCCCAGCGGGAATGCACGTCGGCCAGCAGTTTGGCGGGGTCGCGCACGGGCGCCAGGCCGGTATCGATCACTGAATCGAGCATGGACGACACTCTAGAATGAATTTTCTTCAGCCGGGAGCTGGCGATGAGTGACCAAGACGACGACGTGCAGAAGTACGCGCTGGGCGCAGTGGCCTTCGTGGTGGCGCTGGTGGTGGCCGGGGTCATCGGGCTGGCCGCCTCGCGCGTGCTGCATGCGCCGAAGGCGGCCGGCCCCTCCACCGCATCCGCGACGACCCCGGCCGAGACCTCCGCGGTCGAGCGCATCTACTT
>NZ_JBFUCB010000616.1:0-3554 GCF_056405435.1 Rhizobacter sp. P1_G5
CCTGCGGCGGCGCGGTTTCAGTGCCGAGCGCATCGCGGCGGTCAAGCAGATGCACCGCAGCCTGTACCGCAGCGGCCGCACGCTGCAGGAGGCGCGCGACGAGATCGCCGCGCTGGGCCAGTCGGCGCCCGAGGCGGCCGCCGATGTGGCGATGATGCTCGACTTCCTCGCCGGCGTGACGCGCGGCATCGCGCGCTAGTCCCGATGACGAATTCCGGCCCGCCACGGCTGGCCCTGGTGGCCGGCGAAGCCTCCGGCGACTTGCTCGCCGGCCTGTTGCTGGGCGGCCTGAAGGCGCGCTGGCCCCAACTGCATGCGGCCGGCATCGGCGGGCCGAACATGGCCGCGCAGGGTTTCGAGGCCTGGTGGCCGCACGACAAGCTCGCGGTGCGCGGGTATGTCGAGGTGCTGCGCCACTACCGCGAGATCTCCGGCATCCGCGAGCGGCTGGCCGAGCGCCTGCGGTGCGAGCCGCCCGACGCCTTCATCGGTGTCGATGCGCCCGACTTCAACCTCGGGCTCGAGACGCGGCTGAAAACGCTCGGCATCAGGAGCATCCATTTCGTCAGCCCGTCGATCTGGGCGTGGCGGGGCGGCCGCATCGACAAGATCCGCGCCGCGGTCGACCACGTGCTGTGCATCTTCCCGTTCGAGCCGGCGATCTACGAGCGCCACGGCATTGCGGCGACCTATGTCGGCCACCCGCTGGCGGATGCGATTCCCATCGAGGTGCCGCGCGCAGCGGCCCGAAGCGCACTGGGCATCGGCAGCGATGAAACGGTGGTGGCGCTGCTGCCCGGCAGCCGGCGCTCGGAGGTCGAGTACATCGCCCCGCGCCTGCTGGCCGCGGCGGCGTTGATGAAGCGGCAGCGGCCGCGATTGCGTTTCCTGCTGCCGGTGGTGCCGGGGCTGCGGTCGCTGGTCGAACCGATGGTGGCCGAGCATGCGGGCGGGGTGGGCATCGAGCTGCTCGACGGCCGCTCGCACGAGGTGCTGGCCGCCTGCGACGTCACGCTGATCGCGAGCGGCACGGCGACGCTCGAGGCGGCGCTCTTCAAGCGGCCGATGGTCATCACCTACGCGATGAACTGGCTGAGCTGGCAGATGATGAAGCGCATGGGCTACCAGCCCTGGGTGGGTTTGCCGAACATCCTGCTCGGGGAATTCGCGGTGCCCGAGCTCTTGCAGGACGACGCGACGCCGCAGAGACTGGCGGCTGCGGGTCTTGACTGGCTCGACAAGCCGGAAGAGTCCGCTGCCATTGCCCGGCGTTTCACCGAACTGCACCGCCGACTGCGCTGCAACACTGTCCAGGCTGCCACCGATGCGATCGAGAAAGTCCTCCGGTCCTGAGCAGTTCGGCCTGCGCTTCGACGCCATCGGCCTGGTGGCGGGCGTGGACGAAGCCGGCCGCGGCCCGTTGGCCGGCCCGGTGGTCGCCGCGGCGGTGATCCTCGACGACCAGCGTCCGATCAAGGGGCTGGACGATTCGAAGAAGCTGTCGGCCGCGGTGCGTGCGCGGCTGTACGACGAGATCCGCGAGAAGGCCTTGTGCTGTGCGGTGGCCGAGGCGAGCGTCGAGGAGATCGACACGCTGAACATCCTGCAGGCGACGATGCTGGCGATGCGCCGCGCGGTCGAGGGCTTGCGGCTGGTGCCGGTGAAGGTGCTGGTCGATGGCAACCGCCTGCCGGTGCTGAAGATCGCGGCCGAGGCCATCGTGCAGGGCGATGCGCTGGTGCAGTCGATCTCGGCGGCATCGATCCTCGCGAAGGTGCACCGCGACCGCTTGTGCCTCACGCTGCACGAGCAGCACCCGCAGTACGGCTTCGACGAGCACAAGGGCTACGGCACGCCGATGCACCTGGCCGCGCTGAAGCAGCACGGGGCCTGCGTGCACCACCGCCGCTCGTTCGCACCGGTGCGTGAGGCGCTGCTGCCGCTGGGTATGCCGGTGTCCGTGTCCTTTGCGGTGCCCGCCGAATGATGGGCGCCGAGTGATGGCGGCAGCGATCAAGGCGATCAGTTCGCGCGACAACCCGTTGCTGGTGCGGCTGCGCAAGCTGGCGGCCGACCCGGGGGGCTACCGCAAGCACGGCGAGGTGCTGCTGGAGGGCGATCACCTCGCCGCGGCGCTGCTGCAGCGTGGCGGGCTGCCGTCGCAGGCGGTGATCACCGAAGCGGGCTGGCAGGTGCCGGCGCTGCGGGCGTTGGCCGAGCGCGCACCGCAGGTGGCCGTGGTGCCTGCGGCGCTGATGGCGGGCATCGGCACGCTCGAGTCGGCCGCTCCGCTGATGTTCGTGCTGCCCTGGACGGGTGGTGCGTCGCTGCAGGCCGATGCGCCGAGCGTCGTGCTCGATCGACTGCAGGACGCCGGCAACGTCGGCGCGGTGCTGCGCAGTGCGGCCGCCTTCGGCTTCACGCAGGTGATCGCGTTGAAGGGCACCGCGGCGCTGTGGTCGCCGAAGGTGCTGCGCGCCGGCATGGGCGCGCATTTTGCGCTGCGGCTGGTCGAGGGCCTCGAAGCCGATGCGCTGGCGGCGTTGACCGTTCCATTGCTGGCCACCAGCTCGCACACACCGCACGAGATCCATCGCGCAACGCTGCCTTGGCCGTGCGCCTGGGTGCTGGGTCACGAAGGGCAGGGTGTGTCCACGGCGCTGATGGCGCGTTGTGCGCAGGCATTGCGCATTCCGCAGCCAGGCGGCGAGGAGTCGCTCAACGTTGCCGCCGCCGCGGCGGTGTGCCTCTACGAGTCGGCGCGGCAAAGAATCTGACGCGCGCGAACCGCTCGCCTCAATACATCAGCCGATCCGGCCGGATATCCCGCAGGATGGTCGTCGCGATCTCCTCGATCGATTTGTGCGTCGACGACAGCCACGCGATGCTCTCGCGCCGCATCATCGCCTCGGCCTCCGACACCTCGTGCCGGCAGTTCTCGATGCTGGAGTACGGGCTGTTCGGCCGCCGCTCATGGCGGATCTCGGCCAGCCGCTCCGGCGCAATCGTCAGCCCGAAGCATTTCTTGCGGTGCGGCGCCAGCCCCGCCGGCAGCACGCGGCGGTCGAAGTCTTCCGGGATGAGCGGGTAGTTGGCCGCCTTGATGCCATGTTGCATCGCCAGGTACAGCGAGGTCGGCGTCTTGCCGCTGCGGCTCACGCCGACCAGGATCACGTCGGCCTCGGCCAGGTTCTTCGACGATTGCCCGTCGTCGTGCGCCAGCGAGAAGTTGATCGCCTCGATGCGGTCGGTGTACTCCTGGCTCTTCGAGATGTCCGGGAAGCGGCCGACCCGGTGGTTCGAGGTCATTTCGAACTCGGCCTCCAGCGGCTCGATGAAGGTGTTGAACATGTCCAGCACCATGCCGCGGCTGCTCGCCTTCAGGATGTTCAGGATCTCCCGGTTCACCAGCGTCACGAACACGATCGGCCGCCGGCCCTCGAGATCGGCCGAATGGTTGATCTCGCGCACCACCTGGTGCACCTTGTCCTCGGAGTCGATGAACGGGCGCCGCACGTGCCGCGGCTTGATCGCGAACTGGGCCAGGATCGAGT
>NZ_JBFUCB010000617.1:0-3552 GCF_056405435.1 Rhizobacter sp. P1_G5
TGTCGATGCTGCCGAACACCTTGCCCCAGACCTCCTTCGACGCCTGCATCTTGCGGGCGATCTTGTGCGTCCACTCGTGCGGCACGTGGCAGTTGGAGCAGACGGCGCGCACGCCGGAGCGGTTGGTGTAGTGGATCGTGGCCTTCAGCTCGGCGAAGGTGTTCTCGCGCATCTCGTGGCAGCCGGTGCAGAAGGCCTCGGTGTTGGTCGCCTCCATCGCGGTGTTGAAGCCGCCCCAGAACACGATGCCTGCGATGAAGCCGGCCAGCGTCAGGAAGCCGAGGCTGAAGTGCACGCTCGGCCGCGAGATGATGCGCCAGTAGCGTTTCGCGAGCTCGATCATGGCGCGACCCCCTTGAAGCCGTTGCCGACCAGCGGTTTCACCGGCTCCTGCGCCACGTGGCACTGCGGGCAGAAGTAGCGCCGCGTCGAGATCTGCGGCAGCACCTTGCCGGTGCGGTCGACGTAGTGGGTGGCGCTGACCGGCACGGCCTGGCTGAACTCGGTGCGCGCACGCGCGTGGCAGTCCAGGCACTTGTTGAAGTTGCGGTCGACCTGGTAGCCGTCGACGCGGTGCGGAATGATCGGCGGCTGCATTGCGTAGTTGCGCGCGAGCCGCTGGTCGTCGTTGACCGCGTTGGCCAGGCGCGGCGGCTGGGTCGTCGCGAGGATCGGCGTCGGGCCGCGTGCCGCATCGGTCAGCAGCGGTGCAGCCGGTAYGGCGGGCACGGGATCGGCCGCGCCGCAGGGCAGGGCCTGTGCGGCGAGGAGCAGGCCGCACATCACATGGGAAAGGAGGTGGCGCATCGGTGTCTCCCGCGGTGTCAGACCTTGACGATCTTCACGGCGCACTTCTTGAAATCGGTCTGGAACGAGATCGGGTCGGTGGCATCCAGCGTGACCTTGTTGATCAGCTGGCTGGCATCGAACCACGGCACGAACACCAGGCCGCGCGGCGGCTTGTTGCGCCCGCGCGTCTCGACGCGGGTGCGGATGCTGCCGCGCCGCGACGCGACCTCGATCTCGACCCCGCGCCGCAGCCCGAGCGACCGGGCATCGTCGGGGTGCATGTAGCAGACCGCGTTCGGCACCGCCTTGTGCAGCTCGGGCACGCGGCGCGTCATCGAGCCGGAGTGCCAGTGCTCCAGCACGCGGCCGGTGGACAGCCAGAACGGGTAGTCCTTGTCGGGCAGCTCGGGTGGCGGCTCGTACGGCAGCGCGAAGATCAGCGCCTTGCCGTCCGGGTGGCCGTAGAACTGCCAGCCGGTGCCGGGCTTCACGTAGGGGTCGGAACCTTCCTTGTAGCGCCAGCGCGTCTCCTTGCCGTTCACCACCGGCCAGCGCAGGCCGCGCACCTGGTGGTAGGTGTCGAAGGGCGCGAGGTCGTGGCCGTGGCCGCGGCCGAAGCTCGCGTACTCCTCGAACAGGCCCTTCTGCGGGTAGAAGCCGAACGCCTTCGCTTCGGCGTTCTCGTAGCCGGCCTCGACCTGCGAGGCCGGGAAGCGGTTGACCTGCCCGTTCTCGAACAGCACCTGGAACAGCGTCTTGCCGCGCAGCGCCGGCTTCTTGTCGAGCAGCTCGGCGGGCCAGACCTCGTCGGTCTTGAAGCGCTTCGAGAACTCCATCAGCTGCCACAGGTCGGAGCGCGCCTCGCCGGGCGGGTTGACGAGCTGGTGCCAGAAGTGCGTGCGCCGCTCGGCATTGCCGTAGGCGCCTTCCTTCTCGACCCACATCGCGGCCGGCAGCACCAGGTCGGCCGCGAGCGCGGTGACGGTCGGGTAGGCATCGGACACCACGATGAAGTTGTCGGGGTTGCGGTAGCCCGGGTAGCCCTCCTGCGTGAGGTTCGCGCCGGCCTGCATGTTGTTGTTGACCATCACCCAGTAGGCGTTCAGCTTGCCGTCCTTCAGCATGCGGTTCTGCAGCACCGCGTGGTAGCCGGGCGTGCCGGGGATGGTGCCCTCGGGGATCTGCCAGATCTCTTCGGCGTGGGCGCGGTGCTTCGGGTTGGTGACGACCATGTCGGCCGGCAGCCGGTTGGCGAAGGTGCCGACCTCGCGCGCGGTGCCGCAGGCCGACGGCTGGCCGGTCAGCGAGAACGGGCTGTTGCCGGGCGTCGCGATCTTGCCGGTGAGCAGGTGCAGGTTGTAGACCATGTTGTTCGCCCAGACGCCGCGCGTGTGCTGGTTGAAGCCCATGGTCCAGAACGACATCACCTTGATCTTCGGGTCGGCGTACAGCTCGGCCAGCGCCTCGAGGCGCTCCTTCGGCACGCCGCTCAGCCGGGCAGTGGACTCGAGGTCGTACTGCGCGACGAAGCGCGCGAACTCGTCGAAGCCGATCGGCTTGGAGCCGCCGGCATCGCCCGCGTTCTTCGCGGCCTTCTGCAGCGGGTGCTCCGGCCGCAGGCCGTAGCCGATGTCGGCGTTGCCGAGCCGGAACGAGGTGTGCTTGTCGACGAACTCGCGGTTCACGCGGCCGGTCGAGATGATGTGGTGCGCGATGTAGTTGAGGATCGCGAGATCGGTCTGCGGCGTGAAGGTGAGTTCGATGTCGGCGAGCTCGTACGAGCGGTGCTCGAAGGTCGACAGCACGGCGACCTTCACATCCTTGCCGCTCAGCCGGCGGTCGGTCACGCGCGTCCACAGGACCGGGTGCATCTCGGCCATGTTCGAGCCCCACAGCACGAACGCATCGGCGGCCTCGATGTCGTCGTAGCAGCCCATCGGCTCGTCGGCGCCGAAGGTGCGCATGAAGCCGACCGCTGCCGAGGCCATGCAGTGGCGGGCGTTCGGGTCGAGGTTGTTCGAACGGAAGCCGGCCTTCATCAGCTTCAGCGCGGCATAGCCTTCCCAGACCGTCCACTGGCCGGAGCCGAACATGCCGACGGCGGTGGGGCCTTTCTCCTTCAGCACGCGCTTGAACTGCGCGGCCATCACGTCGAAGGCCTGGTCCCACGAGACGTGCTGGAACTCGCCGTCCTTCGCGTACTGGCCGTTCTTCATGCGCAGCAGCGGGCGGGTCAGGCGGTCTTCGCCGTACATGATCTTCGACAGGAAGTAGCCCTTGACGCAGTTCAGGCCCTTGTTGACCTCGGCCTCGGGGTCGCCGCGCGTCGCGACGACGCGGTTGTCCTTGACGGCGACGCTGACGCCGCAGCCGGTGCCGCAGAAGCGGCAGGGGGCCTTGGACCACTTCAGCGAGGCGTCGCCGGCGCCCTGGGCGGGCGAGGGCAGCGGGATGCCGGCGACGGCGGCCGCGGCGGCGGCTGCGGTCTGGCGGACGAACTCACGGCGTGGGATCGACATCCGGGACATCGGGGATCTCCTCATTCATGGTGGCCAGGGTGTCGGCGCATTGGTAGACGAGCGCGGCGGTGAGCACGCCGGGGCTGCGTTGGATCAGCGTGATCGCCGCGAGCATCTCGTCGGCGGAGGCGGCTTCGAGCGTGACGATGAGCTTGCCTTGCGGCGACATCGCGTGCACCTCGCTGCCGGGCAGCTGCGCGATGGCGGCGGCGACGGACGCGGTATCGGCCGCAACGGCCTGCAC
>NZ_JBFUCB010000618.1:0-3511 GCF_056405435.1 Rhizobacter sp. P1_G5
TCGCGCTATTGGTCGCTGGCAAGATCGCAGCGCACTGGCTGCTGTGCGGGCTGCCGCTGGTGCTGCTGGCGCCGCTGCTCGGTTTGCAGTTCAACCTGAACCCCGGCGAGCTGCAGGTGTTGATGCTCGCGCTGCTGCTGGGCACGCCGGTGCTGAGCCTGATCGGCGCGATCGGTGCCGCGCTGACGCTCGGCGTGCGCGGCGGCGGCACCCTGCTCGCGCTGCTGGTGCTGCCGCTGTACGTGCCGACGCTGATCTTCGGCGCCGGCGCCGTTGAGGCGCAGAGCGCCGGGCTGGGCTCGTCGGCGCAGTTGTCGATCCTCGGGGCGCTGTTGGCGCTCGCCGTATTCTTCGCACCCTGGGCCACCACCGCGGCCCTTCGCATCGCAATCGAATGATGGAAAAAACCTCCGCCAGCCCCTGGATGCGCTATGCATCGCCAGCGACCTTCTACCCGCTTGCCGGCAAGCTGCAGCCGTGGTTTGCAGGCCTTGCCGCGCTGCTGACAATTGCCGGCCTGTGGATCGGCTTCTTCGTCGCACCGACCGATGCGACGCAGGGCGAGGGTTACCGGATCATCTTCGTGCACGTGCCGGCGAGCTGGATGTCGATGGTGATCTATTGCGCGATGGCGTTCTGGGCCGGGATCGGCCTGGCGTTCAACACGCGGCTGTCGTCGATGATGGCGTCGGCGCTGGCGCCGACGGGAGCGATCTTCGCGCTGCTGTCGCTGGTGACCGGCTCGCTGTGGGGCAAGCCGATGTGGGGCACCTGGTGGGTGTGGGACGCACGGCTCACGTCGGAGCTGATCCTGTTCTTCCTGTACCTCGGTTTCCTCGCGCTGCAGGCTGCGATCGAAGACCCGAAGCGGGCTGACCGCGCCGGCGCCGTGCTGGCGCTGGTGGGCGTGGTGAACGTGCCGATCATCTATTTCTCGGTGAAGTGGTGGAACACGTTGCACCAGGGGGCGACGATCTCGATGACGAAGTCGCCGTCGATGGCCATGACGATGCTGTGGGGCATGCTGCTGATGGCGCTGGCCTTCTGGATGTATTCGATCGCCGTGGCGCTGGCCCGGGTACGGAACATCATCCTCGAACGTGAACGGCACGCCGACTGGGTGCGTGGCGTCGTGGAGAACGCATGATGCAGTGGAACAGCGTGGGTGATTTCTTCGCGATGGGCGGCTACGCCTTCTACGTCTGGGGCAGCTTCGGCGCGTGTGCCCTGGCGATGCTCGTCGAGAGTCTGCTGTTGCGCCAGCAGCGCGCGGAACTGTTGCGATCCCTCAAGGATCAGCACGAGGCATGAAAACCCTTCTCGTCTCGTCCATGGCGCACTGCGTAACGAAAACGCAGGCTGCTCCGACACCGTCGAACACGCTGGGTTCGTGTGGGGCGGCGGGCGGTATGCGCTGGGGGCGACTTCTGGGGCGACGAAGAAGATCGGTTTCGGGGCTGGCGCGCGCCAGCGCGCTTCGTAGACTGACTCATCGGCTGTGTTTGACCACAACGAACGAAGTGAGTGGAGGGAGTTTGCCGATGCAGACCCGAAACCGATCTTCTTCGTGAAGTCGGCCCGCCAGGGCCGACCGACCCAGCTGAGCCCCCAGCGCATACCGCCCGCCGCCCCGCACGCGCCAAGCAAGACAACAGAGTGACCAGACAAACATGAAGCCCCGCCACAAACGCCTAGCCATCATCGTCGGTGCCGTCGCCAGCCTCGGCGTCGCCGCAGCACTCGTGCTGAACGCGCTGAACAGCAACGTCGCGTTCTTCTTCACGCCCACGCAGGTGGTGTCCGGCGAAGCCCCGAAAGACCGTGCGTTCCGCGTCGGCGGCATGGTCCGCCAGGGCACCCTGAAGCGCGACCAGATGACCGTCAGCTTCACGATCACCGACACCGCCAAGGACGTCGCCGTGCGCTACACCGGCATCCTTCCCGACCTGTTCCAGGAGGGCAAGGGCGCTGTCGTGCAAGGCAAGCTCGACGGGGACGCCTTCGTCGCCACCGAAGTGCTCGCCAAGCACGACGAGAACTACATGCCGCCCGAGGCCGCCCACGCGGTCGAAGAGGCCAAGAAGATGAGGAACACGCTCAAATGACTCCCGAACTCGGCCACCTCGCGCTGATCCTCGCGTTCCTGGTCTCGATCGTCCAGGGCGTGCTGCCGATCGTCGGCGCCCACCAGAACAAGCCCGCCTGGACCTCGCTCGCACGGCCCGCCGCGCAGACGCAGTTCCTGCTCGTCGCGTTCGCGTTCGCCTGCCTGATGCAGGCCTTCGTCGCCAACGACTTCTCGGTGCTCTACGTCGCCCAGCACTCGAACTCGCAGCTGCCCACCGCCTACCGCGCCGCCGCCGTCTGGGGCGGCCACGAAGGCTCGCTGCTGCTGTGGCTGCTGATGCTCAACGGCTGGACGCTCGCCGTCAGCCTGCTGTCGCGCCAGCTGCCGCTGCCGATGGTCGCGCGCGTCATCGGCGTGCTCGGCCTGGTCGCCGCCGGCTTCCTCGCGTTCATGCTGCTCACGTCCAACCCGTTCGACCGGCTGATCCCGGCCGCCGCCGAAGGCCAGGACCTGAACCCGCTGCTGCAGGACCCCGGCCTCATCGTCCACCCGCCGATGCTCTACATGGGCTACGTCGGCTTCTCGGTCGCCTTCGCCTTCGCGATCGCCGCGCTGCTGGCCGGCACGCTCGACGCCGCCTGGGCCCGTTGGTCGCGCCCATGGACCAACGTCGCGTGGACTTTCCTCACTTTGGGCATAGCGTTGGGCTCGTACTGGGCCTACTACGAGCTCGGCTGGGGCGGCTGGTGGTTCTGGGATCCGGTCGAGAACGCGTCGTTCATGCCGTGGCTGGTCGGCACCGCGCTGATCCACTCGCTGGCCGTCACCGAGAAACGCGGCAGCTTCAAGAACTGGACCGTGCTGCTCGCGATCTGCGCGTTCTCGCTGTCGCTGCTCGGCACCTTCCTGGTCCGCTCCGGCGTGCTGACCTCGGTGCACGCCTTCGCCACCGACCCGCGCCGCGGCATCTTCATCCTGCTGTTCCTCAGCGCCGTGATCGGCGGCTCGCTGAGCCTGTTCGCCTACCGCGCGCCCAAGGTCGGCCTGGGCGGCGCGTTCGCGCTGTTCTCGCGCGAGACGCTGCTGCTGGTCAACAACGTGCTGCTGATGGTGGCCGCCGGCTCGGTGCTGCTGGGCACGCTGTACCCGCTGATCATCGACGGCCTCGGCCTCGGCAAGCTGTCGGTCGGCCCGCCCTACTTCAACGCGGTGTTCGTGCCGATCATGGTGCCGCTGCTGTTCCTGATCGCGATCGGCCCGGTCGCCAACTGGAAACACGCCGACGTGCGCGACCTGTCGCAGCGCCTGTGGATGGCCGCCGGCATCGCCGTCGTGCTGGGCGCGCTGCTGCCGCTGTTCGTCGGCAGCTGGTCGCCGCTGGTCGCGCTCGGCCTGCTGCTGGCGGTGTGGATCGTCGCGAGCAGCGTGTTCCAGATCCGCGCC
>NZ_JBFUCB010000619.1:0-3496 GCF_056405435.1 Rhizobacter sp. P1_G5
GCCCACGCCTGGCCGGCGCCGGGCGGCCTGCGCGACCTGCGCGCGCTGCTGATGGCCGCCGAGCGGCCGTTCGTGATCGCCGGCGGCAGCGGCTGGGACGCGGCCGCCTGCGCGGCGCTGCAGCGCTTCGCCGAGAACTGGAACCTGCCGGTCGGCTGCGCGTTCCGCTTCCAGGACCTGTTCGACAACCGGCATGCCAACTACGCCGGCGACGTCGGCATCGGCATCAACCCGGCGCTCGCGCGGCGCATCGGCGAGGCCGACCTGGTGATCGCCGTCGGCGCGCGGCTGGGCGAGATGACGACCGGCGGCTACACGCTGCTGAAGGCGCCGCGGCCGCTGCAGAAGCTGGTGCACATCCATGCGGGGCCGGAGGAGCTCGGCCGCGTCTACGCCGCCGACCTGCTGCTGCAGTCGTYGATGGCTGCCGCCGCGAAGGCGCTCGAAGCGCTGGCTGCGCCGACCAAGCCGGCCTGGGGCGAGTGGACGGYCGCGGCGCATGCCGACTACGAGGCCAACCACGTCGCCGGCGCGGTGCAGCCGCTCGACATGGCCGAGGTCATCAAGACCATCCAGCGCCTCGCGCCGGCCGATACGGTCTACACCAACGGCGCCGGCAACTACAGCGGCTGGCTGCACCGCTTCTGCCGCTACCACGGCATGCAGCACGCCGGCCGCACGCAGCTCGCGCCGACCGCCGGCGCGATGGGCTACGGCGTGCCGGCCGCGGTGGCCGCGGCGCTGCTGTATCCCGAGCGCACCGTCGTCAACATCGCCGGCGACGGCGACTTCCTGATGACCGGCCAGGAGCTGGCGACCGCCACCGGCTACGGCGCGAAGCGGCTGATCAGCGTCGTCGTCGACAACGGCACCTACGGGACGATCCGCATGCACCAGGAGCGCGAGTACCCCGGGCGCGTCAGCGGCAGCGACCTGTTCAACCCGGATTTCGCGGCACTGGCCGAGGCCTTCGGCTGGCGCGCGGCACGTGTCTCGGACACCGCCGGCTTCGGGCCGGCATTCGCCGCTGCGCTCGACAGCGGCCGGCCGACGCTGCTGCACCTGAAACTCGATGCCGATGTCAGCACCAGCCGCAGCAGCCTGCAGGCGATCCGCGAGGCGGCGAAACGGCGCCTTGGCCAGGCCTGAGAAGCTGACCGAAAAACCTGATCGCGATCGTGGGCGAAGGGATTTGTCGGATGACTTGTTCAAGACAATGTCATACCGCCGTTGTCATACCAACGATATATTGCTGCCGATGAACAAAGTTCTCCCCGTCAATCCCACGCCGGCACCGACGCCGGCAGAGCGCTGGGTCTGGCGGGCCTGCCTCGCGGTCTCGCTGGTCTGGCTGGCGGTGGCCTGGGCCGGGCAGGCGCGTTGGTGGCCGGGGGCGCTGTTGCTGGCCTTGAGCCTGCTGCCGCCGCTGCTGCGCTCGCAGCGCCGGCAGGTGGCGGTGCCGGGCTACGACACGCTCGACGTGAGCCCGTGGGGCCTGGTGCACCGCAGCGGCCTGYCCGGCGACCCGCAGGAGCCGTCGACGCGCCGCCTGGCCTGGTCCGACATCCGGCAGGTCRACGTGCTGACGACCGAAGACGGCCCGCTCGGCGAAGACCTGTTCTTCGTGCTGATGACGCAGCCCGACAGCGACGCCGAGGCGCTGGTCGTCTCGAACGCGCAGGCGGTGCCGACGAAACTGCTCGATGCGATGGCCCAGAACCTCGGGCCGCTCGACCAGGCGCAGCTGCTGAACGCCGTCAGCACGCGCGAGCTGAAGCGCTTCACGCTGTGGCGGCGCGAAGCCGCTGCAGCACAGGCTTAGCGGGACTTCTTCCAGAGCAGCAGCACGACGCCCGCGAGCACCACGCCGGCGGCGGCCCATTCATAGTGCGTGACGGTCTCGCCGGCTACCGCGACGCCCAGCAGCATCGCGATCACCGGGTTCACGAAGGTGTAGCTCGACGCCAGCCCGGCGCTGGCCTTCGACAGCAGCACCATGTAGGCGTTGAACGCGATCAGCGAGCCGAACACCACCAGGTAGAACCAGGCGCCCACCGCCTTCGGTTCCGGCGGCCACTGCATCTGCTCGCCGGTGACGGCAGCCAGCAGCAGCAGCACGACGCCGCCGCAGATCATCTCGCTGGCGAAGCCGGTCGCGCCCGGGGCCAGCGGCAGGCTGCGCTGGCTCAGCACGCTGCCGATCGACCAGGTGAGGCAGGCCGTCGCGATCGCGAACAGCCCGACCGGCGAGGCCTGGAAGCCGGCGCCCTGCGTCAGCATCAGCACGCCGGCCAGCCCGACCGCGATGCCCAGCAGCTCGAGGCGGCTCGGCACCACGCGCCACAGCAGGTTCAGCCCGGCGATCATCAGCGGCACCACCGCGATGAACGCGACCACCAGGCCCGAGCCCACGGTCTGCTCCGAATACGCGGTGCCGCCCATGCCGCCGCCCAGCATCAGCGCGCCGACCACCAGCGCATTGCGCCATTGCACGAGGTTGGGCCACGGCGCGCTGCGCCAGCGCATCCACGCCATCAGCAGCACGCCGGCAAACAGGAAGCGCGAGCCCATCTGCAGGAAGGGCGGAAAGCTGACCAGCGCGAACTTGATCGCGAGGTAGGTGGAACCCCAGACGAGCCAGGTGGCGGCCAGGCACAGCAGGATCAGCGCCTGCGGGCCGTGGCGTTCGGGTTGCATCGCGGCGGTGGGTGAAGAAGCGGACATGAGGGTGCTCGGCGCGAGAAATCAGGCCGTCATCGTACGAAGGCGGGCGCCGCAATGGAATGCGAGAAACAAGGTCGACCGAGGCAACGCATGCTATGTTTGAAGGACTTTCGGAGGATTTGCCTTGAACGTTGACATCGACGCCCATGACACGCGCATCCTCGCCGAACTGCAGGCCGATGCGCGGCTGACGATGGCCGAACTGGGCCGTCGCGTGCACCTGAGCCAGCCGGCGGTGACCGAGCGGGTGCGCAAGCTGGAGGCGGCCGGCGTGATCACCGGCTACCGCGCGACGGTCGACCTCGGCAAGCTGGGCTACGGCATCCGCGCAGTGATGCGGGTGGGGCGCGCCGAGTACGCGCGCGTCGTCAAGCTGGTGCAGCAGAGCCCCGAGGTCGTCAATGCCTACAACGTGACCGGCGAGGACAGCTGGCTGCTCGAGATCGCGGTGATCGACGTCGCGCACCTCGACGCCGTCGTCACGAAGTTCTGCCTGCTGACCGAGACCTCGACCGCGATCATCCTGAACACCCCGCGCGAGCACCAGACGATGCTGCCGCCGCGGCGCGAAGATGTGAAACCCCCGATCAAGAAAGTCACTGCATGAGCACCGAGCACTCGAACGATTTCGCCACCTGCGACCTGTGCGATGCGCACAAGAACGACACCGACGGCGCGTTTCGCGTGCTGCCGCCGGTGTTCCGCGACTACGGCGGCCGGCTGAAGTTCAGCGGGCCGGTCAGCACGGTGAAGTGCTTCGAGGACAACTCGC
>NZ_JBFUCB010000620.1:0-3496 GCF_056405435.1 Rhizobacter sp. P1_G5
GCCGCACCAGGGGCCGCAGGACACGGGTGACGGCGCTGGCGACGGCGTTCTGCACGGCAGTCGTTGGATTCATATTTGGGATTTTTATCCCAAATCTTGTGGCCGTCAAACGAAATTCGCCTCCCGGGGCGGACCTCGCCCCATGAAGGAGTGAGCGGCCGTGGGTCGCGCGCTCAGGACAGCGGCGGCATCAGCACTTCGCCGTTCGGCCCCCAGTCCACGTGCGTGAGGCCCGGTTCTTCGGATTCGAGGCGCCGCCGCTCCGCCTCGAGCGCCGGCAGGCGGCCCTCCCGCACCCGCATGGCGTCGGCGAGCAGCGCCTCTTCCTTCGAGGCCTGCGCGTGCGCCAGCGCGGCCTTCACGCTGCCGACCAGTTCGTCGTCGCTCCACGGCTTGAGGATGTAGCGGAACACCTGGGCGTCATTGACGGCACGCACCAGCGTGGCGACGTCGGCGGAGCCGCTGACGATCATCGGCACCGCGCGTGGCTGCACCTCGCGCACCTCGCGCAGGAAGGCCACGCCGTCCTGCTGGGGCATGCGGAAATCGGACACCACCACGTCGAACGCATGCTCGCGCACGCGCGCCAGTGCGAGCCGGGTGTCGCTGAACAGCTCGACGCGGGCCAGGTCGCGCAAGGGCAGCCGCAGCACGCGTTGCAGGGCCGCGAGCACATGGGGTTCGTCGTCGACCAGCAGGATGGATGCTTTCATCAGGTTCTCCGGGAGGGCCGCACGCGCAGCTCGATGCGAATGCCTTCGCGTTGTTCATAGAGGCGGATGCGGCGGATGGTGTCGGCCGTCAGCACGTGGTCGGTCGCCAGCAGCACCGCGCCCTCGCGCGAGATCAGGTCGGCTGCCAGCACCATGCCGGGCTGCAGCGATTCCGTGGTCATCGACAGTGGCGCCGGCGGCTGCGGCGCGCTCGGCTGGTTGATGTGCAGGAAGACGTCCAGCACCTCGGGGTCGAACTGGCTGCCCCGGCCGTGCATCATCAGCGTTCGCACCTGCGCCGTCTTCAGCCCCGGCGCGCCCAGGTGGCCGTTCAGCAGGTCGTCGTAGGCGTCGGCCACCGCCAGGATGCGCGCGCCCAGCGGGATGTCGGCGCCGCAGCGGCCGTCGGGAAAGCCCTGGCCGTCGAAGCGCTCGTGGTGCGCGCGGATCAGCGTGGCCACCGGCTGCATGTCGTCCAGCGCCAGCAGCGACTGCTCGCCCAGGACGGGATGCTTGCGATAGGTCGCGAGCTCTTCGGCCGTCAGCTTGGGAATCGGCTTCGCGAGGACCTCGTCGGACAGTCCGATCAGGCCGATGTCGTGCAGCAGCGCCGCGACGAACACCGTCTGCGTGTCTTCGCCGTTGCAGCCCATCGCCTTGGCCAGCTGGCGCGTCGACTCGGCCATGCGGCGTCCGTGCCCCGTCAGCTGGCCGCCGCGCAGCTCGATCAGGTTGGAGAACACCTTGATCGAGGTCATGTAGTTGCGCTTGAGCTTGTCGTGCGCCTGCGTGACCTCGACGGTGCGTTCCTGCACGCGCCGCTCGAGCTGCGCGTTGAAGCCGCGCAGTTCCTCGTTCTGCGCATGCGTCAATGCCTCGAGGCGGGCCTTCTCGCGCTCCAGCCCCAGCCGCTCCAGCGCCTGCGCGACGGTGACCCGCAATTCGCCGTCGTCCCACGGCTTGTTGACGTAGCGGTAGATCTGGCCTTCGTTGATGGCGGCGATGGTCGAGTCGACGTCGGCATAGCCGGTCAGCAGGATGCGCATCGTGCCGGGCCAGCGCCGGCGGACCTGGCCCAGCAGCTGCGCACCGTCCATGCCGGGCATGCGCATGTCGGAGATGATCAGGTCGACCGGCTCGCTTTCCATCAGCGCCAGCGCCTCGCTCCCGCTGCCTGCGGTGACGACGCGGTACTGCGGGCCGCGCAGCGCGCGCTTCAGCGACGACAGGATGTTGGGCTCGTCGTCGACGCACAGGATGGTCCACGGGGCGGGCGCCGCCGGCACCGGCGCTTCGCCGGCGGGCGCGCACGGCGCGGTGTCGGGCAGGGCAGTGGCTTGCATCGCAGGTACCGGCTCAGTCCGCCAGCGCGGCCACGCGCTTGACCGGAACGCTGACGCGGAACGCGGTGCCGCGGCCGGGTTCGCTGTTCACCTCGATGCGCCCGCCGTGCTTCTTGACGATGCCGTAGGAGAGCGACAGGCCGAGCCCGGTGCCCTTGCCGACCGGCTTGGTGGTGAAGAACGGGTCGAAGATCCGCTTCAGGTTCTCGGCCGGGATGCCGCAGCCGTTGTCCGAGATGTCGACCCAGGCTTCGTCGCCCTGCGTGCCCGTCCTGATGGTGATCGTGCCGCGCTCGGCGCTGATGGCGTGCGCCGCGTTGACGAGCAGGTTCATGAACACCTGGTTCAGCTCGGACGGCAGGCACTCCACCTCGGGCAGTTCGCCGTACTGCTTGACGACGTCGGCCTTGTACTTGATCTCGTTGTTGACGATGTTGAGCGTCGAGTCGATGCCGGTGTGCAGGCTGACCCACTCCCATTCCTGGCGCGCGTCGACGCGCGAGAAGTCCTTCAGGTCCTGCACGATCTTGCGAACGCGCTGGATGCCGTCCTTGGACTCGGCCATCAGCGCCGGGATGTCGTCCTTCAGGTAGTCGAGCTCGATCTCCTCGCGCAGGCGCAGCAGCCGCGCCGCGACCGGGCTGCCGGCCAGCACGGGTTCGGCCTCTTCATACGCCTTGAGCATGTCGAACAGCTGCGCGAGGTATTTCTCCAACGTTCCGAAGTTCGAGAAGATGAATCCGATCGGGTTGTTGATCTCGTGCGCCACGCCGGCGGCCAGCTGGCCGATCGAGGCCAGCTTCTCCGACTGGACCAGCTTGTCCTGCGCGTCCGACAGCTTGCGGTTCAGTTCGGTGAGTTCCTCGTTGGCGCGCAGCAGCGCCTCGACCTGGGTAGGGGTGAGCTGGCTGGCAGCCACTTCATGTGCATCCATGGGTGTCTCCTAGACGGTCAGCGATTCGCGCACGCTGCGCGCCTGCCGCTCGGTTCGTTCGAAGGTGCGCTGGGCCTGCTGCGGCGTCAGGGCGATGCGCTGCCAGGCGTCCAGCGAGAGCGGCGGCACCATGTCTTCGTCCAGGCCCGACAGGTCGAGCGCATGGGTCATGTTGTCGGCCACGTGCACCAGGTCGGCCAGCGTCGCGCCGGTGTGCGCAGGCAGTTCGTGGTGGCAGCGGATCGCCTCGGCGATCGCCGGCGCGAAATGCCAGTGCTCGGCGATCAGGCCGCCGACCATGGCATGGTCGGTGTTCAGCATCAGCCGTTCCGCCTCGAGCGAGTGGATGTCGTGGCGGGCCGCCCAGTCGATGGTCTGGCTCAGCTCGAGCGGAAAGTAGGTGGCGAGCGCGAGGCGGCCGATGTCGTGCATCAGCCCGGCGGAGAAGGCCGCCTCGGCGTCCAGGCGCGTGGCGGCCGCCAGTTCCTGGGCGCAGAACGCGGTGG
>NZ_JBFUCB010000621.1:0-3492 GCF_056405435.1 Rhizobacter sp. P1_G5
GTGGTCGAGCGCGTACTCGGCCGGCGTGCGCACGTCGATCAGCACGCTGAACGACGGCAGGTCCTCGACCGTGGTGGGCTTGTGGCTCAACGGCGTGCCCCCCGGCATTTTTTGATCGACACTTCGATGATGATGACCGAACCCATCCGACTCACGTCCTTCTCTCACGGCGGTGGCTGCGGCTGCAAGATCGCACCCGGCGTGCTGGCCGACATCCTCGCCCGCGCGCCGCAGGGCCTGGTGCCGCCCGAGCTGATGGTGGGCACCGAGACCGCCGACGATGCGGCGGTGTACCGGCTGAACGACCAGCAGGCCTTGGTGGCCACCACCGACTTCTTCACGCCGATTGTCGACGACCCGCGCGACTTCGGCCGCATCGCGGCGACGAACGCGATCTCCGACATCTACGCGATGGGCGGCACGCCGATCATGGCGCTGGCGCTGGTCGGCATGCCGCTGGACAAGCTGCCGCCGGCCGTCATCGGCGCGATCCTTGAGGGCGGCGCGAGCATCTGCCGCGAAGCCGGCATCCCGATCGCCGGCGGCCATTCGATCGACGTGCTGGAGCCGATCTACGGGCTGGTCGCGCTCGGCCTGGTGCACCCCGACCGGGTGCGCCGCAACGCCGACGCGCGCGACGGCGACGTGCTGGTGCTGGGCAAGCCGCTCGGCGTCGGCATCCTGTCGGCCGCGCTGAAGAAGGGTGTGCTGGATGCGGCGGGGTATGCGGAGATGCTGCGCCACACGACGCAGCTGAACCGCGTCGGCAGCGAACTGGGCGCGCTCGACGGCGTGCACGCGATGACCGATGTGACCGGCTTCGGGCTGGCCGGCCACCTGCTGGAGGTGTGCCGCGGCTCGGGCCTGGCGGCAGAGCTCGATTTCGCTGAGGTGCCGTTGATCGAATCGGCCGCCGCACATGCGCGCAGCGGCATCGCGACCGGCGCGTCGGCTCGCAACTGGGCGGGCTACGGGGCCGATGTGACGCTCGCGCCCGGGCTGCAGCCGTGGCAGCAGGCGCTGCTCACCGATCCGCAGACCAGTGGCGGCCTGCTCGTGAGCTGCGCGCCGGAGGCGGTCGACAAGGTGCTCGCGAGTTTCCACGCCGCGGGGTTCGGCCAGGCCGCCGTCATCGGCCGCATGCGGGCCGGTGCACCTCGGTTGACGATCCGGGCGACAGCGGCCTGAAGCACGCCGTCACGCGAGCGAATCGAACTTCTTCGCGAGGAAATCTACCAGCGCCCTCACCCGCCCCGGCACGAAGCGCCCGCTCGGCAGCAGCGCATGCAGCGGATAGGGCTCGGTCTCCCAGTCGGGCAGCAAGGGCAGCAGCGCGCCGCTCAGCAGGTCGTTGCGGACGTCGATCTGCGATTTCAGCAGCACGCCCGCGCCGGCCAGCGCCCATTCGCGGGCCAGCGACGCATCGTCGACCGTGCGGTCGCCGCGCACCCGCACGTCGACCCACTGGCCCTCCCGCCCGAAGCGCCAGCTGCGGAAGTTGCGCCCGCCGCGGTCGAAGGTCAGGCAGTTGTGCTGCAGCAGGTCCTGCGGCACCTGCGGCGCGGGATGCCGGCGCAGGTAGTCGGGCGACGCGCACAGCACCGGCCGCGACGGCACCAGCAGCCGCGCGACGAGGCCAGAGTCGGCCGGGGTGCCGTAGCGCAACGCGACATCCACATCGTCGCGCACGACATCCTTCGGCCGGTCGCCGACGCTGAGCACCAATTGCAGGCCCGGGTGCACGGCCATGAACTCGCTGAACCACGGCAGCAGGGTGGTGCGCGTCAGGTCGGACGGCGCCGCGACACGCAGGCTGCCGACCAGCGCGCCGCGCTCCTCGGTGACCTGCGATTCGCCCTCGGCCAGCAGCTCGAACGCCCGCGTCGCATAGCCGAGCAGCGTCTGCCCCTGCGCGGTCAGCCGCATCGCGCGCGTCGAGCGCTCGAACAGCCGCGTGCCGAGCTGCGTCTCCAGCCGCTTCAGCATCGCGCTGGCGGCCGCAGGCGTGATGCCGAGTGCCGCCGCGGCCGCCGTCAGCGAGCCGCCGCGCGCAGTCTGCACCAGCACTTCGAAGTCCGCGATATTGTCAACTTTCATTTGAAATTGATACTTCCAGCGCAGTCTTATCAATCAAGGATTGCGATTCTAGAGTTCGGGCCTCGCTGCCTCAACGACTCACTGGAAGATCCATGCCCCACTCGCAGATTCCCCTCACCGTCGCGTCCGCGTCGATCGCCCGCGACGCCGCCGCACGCCTGCTCGACGCCGCGCGCGCCGCCTGCCGCGACATCGGCATCGACGCCACGGTCGCGATCACCGATGCCGGCGGCCACCTGAAGGCACTGGACCGCAGCGATGGCGCCGCGTTCCTGACCGTCGACGTCGCGATCGACAAGGCCTGGACCGCCGCCTCGTTCGGCCTCGGCACCCACGTGTGGAACGGCATCGTCCAGGATCCGGTCGTCGCACCGCTCGCGCACCGGCCACGGCTGGTGGCGGTCGGCGGCGGCTGCACGATCGTCCACGACGGCCAGGCGGTCGGCGGCATCGGCATCTCGGGCGGCAACGCGCTGCAGGACCAGCAGGCGGCCGAAGCCGCGCTGCGCGCCGTGGGTTTCGAGGTCGCCGGGACACGCACCGCATGAAGCCCTGCCAACGCCTCCCCGGGATCCTGCTCGCGATGACGCTGTTCAACACCTCGCTCCCAGCCGTCGCGGCAGATGCCGCCGCCGACCCGGCCGATGCCACCGTCGACTTCTTCGCGAAGATCAGCGCGAAGGACCTCGCCGCCGTCGTGCGCTACCTGCCCGCCGAAGGCTTCACCGAAACCGTGCCGGAATCGAAGGCCCTGCTGCACCTCGACGCCAAGGCCTTCGAGGGCTTGTTCAAGTCGGGCCGGCAGATCGACCTGCGCACCGCCGACCTCACGCTGCAGCGCTTCGGCGACACCGCGCTCGTCACCGGCACGCGGCTGGGTGGCATCGGCACGGCAGATGCAGCGCCCTCGCCCGGCCGTCTCGCGTTCACGATGGTGTGGACCCGCGCGGCGTCCGGCTGGCAGCTGCGCCACCTGCACCTGTCGCCCCAGCCCTGAGGCGCGTCAGGCCAGCGGCGCGCAGGCGACCTGGAAATCGACGTGGTAGTGCTCGTCGTGCCGCACCCAGGCGCGGCCCTTCATGAACTCGACGTGCTCGCGCAACCACTCGCCGCGCGGCGTGGCCAGCAGCATCGGCAGGTACGGCGGATCGAAGATCACCAGCGCGAGCCCGGCCGCGTGGCGGCGCGCCGATTCGGCGAGCTGGAACAGGTGCTCTGCGATGGCGGCGAAGTCGATGCGCAGGTCATCGAAGCGCCCCGCCGCATCGAACTCGATCGAGTAGCCGAGCTTGTTCGTCACACCGGTGGGCAGCGGCACCGACACGCCGGCCGCGTCGCGCACCGGCACGAAGAAGTCGACCGACAGCCCGTTCTGGTGGCTGCGGTGCGGGCGGA
>NZ_JBFUCB010000622.1:0-3481 GCF_056405435.1 Rhizobacter sp. P1_G5
CAACGTCGGCTGGAAGTGCCAGCGCTGGACGACACGGGCCGAGCTGGCCGCTTCTCACAAGCTGCGCATCGAGGACGACCAGGGCGTGCTCGGCATCGGCCTGGCGCCGGGCTTCGCGATCGACCAGCGTGCGATGTTCCTGCCCACCGACGCCGGCAACATCCTGTGGGAGAGCCTGAGCCTGGTGACGGACGAGGCGGTGCGGGCGCTGCGCGAGCGCGGCGGCGTCGACCTGATCGCGATCTCGCACCCGCACTTCTACGCGGCGATGGTCGACTGGAGCGACGCGCTGGGCGGCGTGCCGATCCTGCTGCACGAGGCGGACCGCGAATGGGTGCTGCGGCCGGCGCCGCAGATCCGCTTCTGGGGCGGTGATGAGCTGCGCCTGTCCGACGGCGTCACGCTGCTGCGCTGCGGCGGGCACTTCGCCGGCAGCACCGCGTTGCACTGGCGGGACGGGCCGCGGCCCGGCGGCGCGCTGTTCCCCGGTGACGCGCTGCAGGTGGTGCAGGACCGCCGGCACGTGTCGTTCATGTACAGCTACCCGAACCTGATCCCGATGGCGCCTGCTGCGGTGTCGCGCCTGCGGCAGCTGCTGCAGGGGCGACGCTTCGACGATGTCTTCGGCTACACCTGGGGGCGCAACATCATCGGTGACGGGGCGTCCGCGGTGGACGAATCGTTCGATCGATACCTGCGCGCGATCGGTGTCGAGCGCGATGAGATCTCGTCAGGAAAAAAAGTTGTTGACGGGTCAGTAAAGACTCTTTACAGTCCGCCTCCTCGATTGATCGATCGAACCGAACTTCTTCAAGGACCTGCCTCGTGAACAAGCTGCTGACTTCCGTTGCCAAGCGCGCCCTGCCGGGCGTGATCGGGCTGGCGTGTCGCACACAGCTTGATCGACATGAGGATCGGGTTCATCCGGGAGAAGGAGGCGCATAGGCGGCGCCCCTTCCAAGCTCTGTTCGCAGAGGCCCGGATCTGATGAGGATCCGGGCCTTTTCTCTTTTCGATATCAGACAGGTCGCGTCGAATCCCGCACGCGATACCAGATCAAACAAATCGGCCGCAACGATTGGGCGGCGCCGGAACCCGTGACCGGATGGATTGAATGCTCCGTTGACTCAGTGGCCAGAGTGCCGGCCTGTCTAGCCGGAAGCCGCGGGTTCGACTCCCGCACGGGGCGCCACAAGACAGGAGAGCCTCGTTAGCTCAGTTGGATCAGAGCGCCGGCCTACGAAGCCGGAGGTCGCACGTTCGAGTCGTGCACGAGGCACCAGCAACCCCATCTCGACGTAGCCAAGTGGTCGAAGGCATCTGGCTGCAAACCAGACGGCGCAAGCCCGCATCCGTTCGAATCGGATCGTCGAGTCCATCAGTTCAGATCAACCCCCTCGTGGCGGAATTGGCAGACGCACCGGTCTCAGAAGCCGGCGCCGCAGGGCATGTCCGTTCGACTCGGACCGAGGGGACCACACATCGTTTTCATCAGCCGGGCCGCGAAAGGAGGCCACCATGCACCCTCGTCACAACCACGTGCTGCAACTCGACATCCAGGGCACGCCCCAGGCGTGGATCACGCTGGAGCATGCTGCTTCGCACGTGGCTGCGGATGCGGTGGCCTGGGTCGACGGCGATGGCCCGCTGGCCACGCTGCGCGGTGGTTTCAACGTCGCACGCGGCCGTCAGTCGGTGATCGACGTGCACCCGATCATCGCGTTGCGCGGTGCGTCGAGCGTCAACCTCTTCGACGTGGTACCGGCCTTCAGCAAGGGCAAGCTGTTCCGCCGCGACCGCATGACCTGTGCGTAYTGCAGCCAGTGCTTTCCGGAGCGCGACCTGCAGTGCGAACACATCGTGCCGGAGTCCCGCGGCGGCGGCTGGACATGGATGAACCTCGTCACCGCCTGCGCCGCGTGCAACGGCCGCAAGGCCGCCCGCACGCCCGAGGAGGCCCGCATGCCGCTGGTGTACCTGCCGTACGTGCCGAGTCGCTTCGAAGGCTTCCTGCTTGAAGGCCGGCACATCCGGGCCGACGTGCACGAGTGGCTGGCGGCGCGACTGCCGAAGGGATCGCGGCTGGGTTGAGCATCTTTCGGAACCATTGCGACCTCGGGCGTTACCAAGGCGATCATGGGCATTGAACTGGTTCTCGCCTGCTGAGCCCGCGCTGTCATGCGGGCCATCAGCGACTTTCTGAGGGGCCAGGCCGCTGCACTGCGACGAATCGCCGGCGCGACGCGTGGTGACATGAGTGTCGAAGACGTCAAGCAGGAAGCTTGGCTTGTCGCGGCCGACATCGGACAGCGACGAGGCTATCCGGTCGATTTCGGCGATCCTGCGGATCAGCAGTCCGTGCTGAAGTGGCTCTACTGCAAGCTCGTGAAGTTTGCCGAGAAGCAGATGCGACACGCAGTTCGCCTCGACAAGGACTGGGACCAGGAAGATTCCGAATTTGCCGCAAGCGCCTTGGCACGCTTGCTCACCTCACCGCTGGATTCCGACCCGTTGGTGCGGCTGCAGCAGGCAGAGGACGACGTCGACTACGCGAAGATGGTCCGGCACAGCTACTCCGAGGCGTCGGCCTATGTGCTGTTGCTGATCAGGTTCGACTGGGATGCCGACGCGCTTTCCGCGGACCTGCGAATTGCGGTGCAGACCTTGCGCAAGCGCCTGCGGCTGTGTGGCATCAAGGCCAAGGTCCAGCCTTCGCTTTTCGATGGCCAGGCCGTCATTGATCCCGGCTTCGAGCCGCGTCGGGCGCACCGACCCGGTGACCGGCGTCTTGTCGAGGCCATCGTTCACCAGCGGTGCTGGCAATTCTCCTGAGCCTCAGGCTCGGGCGGCAACATGGGTTTGCCACTCTTTGCACAACTTGCGGAATGAACGGCTGTTGTCGAACGCTTGCTGCAGGTCAATTCGGGCAGCGAACGCGGGTTGATCGAGAATTTCGCTGTAGGTGCCGCTTTGCATGTGCGCTCTCATCCAGCCCTTGGCGTTGCGCGGAGTTTCTGCCTGCATTTTTTCCTCAGGCGCCAGAGAGAATCCACGTGCTCCTTGCAAGGAGGGAGCCGCAGCGATGAACCAGGCTTCGAACTCCCGATTCGCCAGCACAACCGACAAACGCTGATGCGGGATATGTTGTTGCGCCCGTTGGTAGATTTCCCGACCCAGGCTTGCCGGGCAATCGTCATCGGCATCCAGCACGATCAGAACCCATCCGTCGTGACCACTCTTGGCTGYGGCAAGAAGCAGTTGCCTGCGGAATTCATCATCCTTGTTCAGGAATTTGTCGCGTCGAACTCGAATGGGTTGCAGCAGGTTGACCAACGCGGCGGGATCTCGTTCCGAAGCCAGTCTACGCAACAGGATTGGCAATGCGGAGACCTCTCCGTCTCCTTCCACGATCGATGCGATCGAGATCACAGCCGGGCCTCACCGAACAAGTCTGTCTGGCTCGCGCTCTGCTGCGCGATGA
>NZ_JBFUCB010000623.1:0-3457 GCF_056405435.1 Rhizobacter sp. P1_G5
GATCAACTACGTGCCGTTCAAGGGCGGCGGCGAGGCGACGGCCGCGGTGCTGGGCGGCCACATCACGGTGGGCACCAGCGGCCTGGCCGAGTTCGAGGAGTTCATCAAGACCGGCAAGATGCGCGCGATCGGCGTCACGGCGCCGAACCGCATCCGCGGCTCGGACATCCCGACGCTGGTCGAGCAGGGCATCAACGTGTCGATCGGCAACTGGCGTGGCGTGTACGGCGCGCCCGGCATCACGCCGGCACAGCGCCAGAAGCTGGTCGAGGCGGTCTCCAAGGCCACCAAGACCAAGAGCTGGGCCGAGACGCTGGCCAACAACAAGTGGAACTCGGCGCTGATGACCGGCGACGACTTCGGCAAGTTCGTCGACGACGACACCGCGCGCCTGCGTGCGCTGATGCTGAAGCTGGGCATGCTGTAACTGCCCGGATCGCAGGTTCCCTGCAGTACGGCTGGCCGGCGCTGTGCGCCGGCCAGCCTGCGTTTGAGGGGCGGATTGAATGACGCAAGGAGGTAGACCATGAACAAGCCCATGAACAAGCGATCCGAGATCGGCATCGGTGCCGGCGCGATCGGCCTGGGGGCCGTGATGGCCATCGGTGCGGCGCAGATCAAGAGCGAGGCCGGCTACGGGGGCGTCGGCGCGGGTTTCCTGCCGTGGCTGATGGCGGCGGCGATGGCGCTGTGCGGGCTGCTGCTGATCGTGCAGGCCGCGACCGGCGGCTTTCGCGCGATGCCCGAGGGCAGCGAGGACACCCCCGCGCCGTACTGGGCCGGCATGGCCTGGCTGTCGGCCGGCCTGCTGCTGAATGCGGCGCTGATCACCCGCGTGGGCTTCATCCCGTCGTGCTCGCTGCTGTTCGTGCTGGCGGCGCGCGGTTTCCGGCTGTCGATGGGGGCGGGGCGCGCGACGCTGGCCGACTGGGTGCGCGACGTGCTGGTCGGTGCCGCGTTGTCGGCGCCGGTCTACTGGCTGTTCACGAAGCTGCTGGGTTTGACCCTCCCCGGCCTCACCAGCTCCGGCTGGATCTGACCTCTAGAGCATCACCATCATGGACATCTGGAATTCGCTGCTGCAAGGCTTCATGACGGCGGGCACGCCGATCAACCTGATGTGGGCGCTGCTCGGCTGCCTGATCGGCACCGCGATCGGCGTGCTGCCCGGGATCGGCCCGGCACTGACGGTGGCGATGCTGCTGCCGATCACCTCGCACGTCGAACCGACCGCGTCGATGATCATGTTCGCCGGCATCTACTACGGCGCGATGTACGGCGGCTCGACCACCTCGATCCTGCTGAACACCCCGGGCGAGACCGGCAGCATGGTCACCGCGATGGAGGGCAACCTGATGGCCAAGAGCGGCCGCGCCGGCGCGGCGCTCGCCACCTCGGCGATCGGCTCGTTCTTCGCCGGCACGATCGCCACGGTGCTCGTCACGCTGTTCGCGCCCGGCCTCGCCGAGTTCGCGCTGCGCTTCGGCCCGCCGGAGTACTTCGCGCTGATCCTGCTGGCCTTCACGACCGTGTCGTCGGTGCTCGGGCAGAGCACGCTGCGCGGCATGACCAGCCTGGTGCTGGGCCTGTCGATCGGCATCATCGGCATCGACCAGATCTCCGGCCAGGCGCGCTTCACGCTGAACAACGTGCCCGAACTGGTCGACGGCATCGAGGTGGTGCTGGTGGCGGTCGGGCTGTTCGCGGTCGGCGAGGCGATGTATACGATGATGTACGAGGGCCGCCAGGACGAGACGCGCAACAAGATGTCGAGCCTGTGGATGACGAAGGGCGACTGGAAGCGCTCGTGGCCGGCCTGGCTGCGCGGCACGCTGATCGGCTTCCCGTTCGGCACCATCCCGGCCGGCGGCACCGAGATCCCGACCTTCCTGTCGTACGGCGCCGAGCGCAAGCTGTCGAAGCACCCGGAAGAGTTCGGCACCGTCGGCGCGATCGAAGGCGTGGCCGGCCCGGAGGCCGCCAACAACGCGGCGGTGGCCGGCACGCTGGTGCCGCTGCTGACGCTGGGCATCCCCACCTCCACCACCGCGGCGATCCTGCTGTCGGCGTTCCAGAACTACGGCATCCAGCCCGGCCCGACGCTGTTCCAGACCTCGTCGGCGCTGGTGTGGGCGCTGATCGCGTCGATGTACATCGGCAACGTGATGCTGCTGGTGCTGAACCTGCCGCTGGTCGGGCTGTGGGTGAAGCTGCTGAAGATCCCGAAGCCGGCGCTCTACGCGGGCATCCTGATCTTCGCGACGGTCGGCGTCTACGGCATGCGGCAATCGGCCTTCGACCTGTTCCTGCTGTACGGCATCGGGCTGCTGGGCGTGCTGATGCGCCGCTTCGACTTCCCGACCGCCCCGGTGATCGTCGGCATGATCCTCGGCCCGCTCGGCGAGGCCCACATGCGCAACGCCATGTCCATCGGGGAGGGCAAATGGACGGTGTTCATTGAACGGCCGTTGTCGGCGACTATCCTGCTGGTGTGCGTGGCGGTCCTGATCGTCCCGCCGCTGTTGACCCGGCTGCGGCGCCGACGTACCGTGGCGCTGGCCTGACCGGCCCTTCCTCACAGCAAGGATCTTCCCCATGAAGTCCCATCGTTCCCAGAACCGCCGCTCCGTTCTCCGCTGGATGGCTGCCTCGGCCGCCGCCGGCATCGCGCCCGCCGTGCCGACGGCCAGCCTGGCCGCCACCGGCCCCGCACCGCTCGGCAAGCTGCGCATCCTGATCCCGGCCAACCCCGGGGGCGGCTGGGACGGCACCGGCCACGCGGTCGGCGACGCGCTGGTGGCCTCCGGGCAGGCCAGCGAGATCGTCTACGAGAACAAGGGCGGCAAGGGCGGCATCATCGGGCTGGCCGAATTCGTGGAGAAATACTCGGATGCCCAGGATTCGGTGATGGTCGGCGGCTTCGTGATGGTCGGCTCGATCGCGCTGAATCGCCCGGCCATCACTCTGGCACGCGTGAAACCGGTTGCACGCCTGACCAGCGAGGTGCTGGCGCTGGTGGTGCCGACCGATTCGAAGTTCCAGACGATCAAGGATTTCCAGGCCGCGCTGGTGAAGAACATCGCCGAGGTGCCGCTGGCCGGCGGCGGGGCCGGCGGCGTCGACCACATGTGCGCCGCGCTGGTGGCGCGCGCGGCCGGGGCTGATCCGGGCAAGCTGGTCTATGTGCCGTCGAGCAGCGGGGCCGAGGTGATGCAGGCGCTGGCGGCCGGCAAGGTGGCGGCGGCGGTGTCCGGCTTCGGCGAGCTGAAATCGGGCATCTCGTCAGGCAAGCTGCGGGCGCTGGCGATCAGCTCGCGGCGCGGGCTGTTCGGCATCCCGTCGTTCCGCGAGCAGCGCCTCGACGTCGACCTGGCGAACTGGCGCGGCATCTTCGCGCCGGCCGGCATGTCCGATGCGCAGGTGGCCAACCTGCGTGCCTCGCTGCAGAAGGCGACCC
>NZ_JBFUCB010000624.1:0-3445 GCF_056405435.1 Rhizobacter sp. P1_G5
GGTGGCGAGCGTGAAGGTGCCGTAGGTGCCCGCGGTGGCAGGCTGAGCCTGGAACACGGCCTGGCCGTTGTCGACGTCGGTGACAGACAAGGTGCCACCGGTCGTCAGGTTGCCGGAAGCGTTGACCGCGGTGTCTTCAGTGACGGCGCCCGAGGTGGCACCGCTGATCACGGCCACATCATTCGTGCCGTGGATGGTGACGGTGACGCTCGACGAGGTCCCATCAGCGCTCTTGACGGTGAAGGTCTCCGCCAGCGACTGATCCGCGCGCAGGGCTTGGATCGTCGCGTTGCTGTTCGCAGCGGTGTAGGTCCAGGTGCCGTCGGCGGCGAGCGCGAAGGTGCCRTAGGTGCCCACGGTGGCCGGTTGAGCCTGGAACACCGCCTGGCCGTTGTCGACGTCGGCGACAGACAACGTACCACCGGTCGTCAGATTGCCGGAAGCGTTGACAGCCGTGTCCTCCGTGACGGAGCCGGAAGTGGCGCCGGAGATGACAGCGGTGTCGTTCGTGCCCTGGATGGTGACCGTGACACTCGACGAGGTCCCATCGGCGCTCTTGACCGWGAAGGTCTCGGTCAGCGATTGATCGGCGCGCARCGCCTGGAYCGTGGCGTTGCTGTTCGCAGCTGCATAAGTCCACGTGCCATCGGCGGCGAGTGTGAAGGTGCCGTAGGTGCCGACAGTGGAAGCCTGGGCCTGGAACACCGCCTGGCCGTTGTCGACGTCGGCGACAGACAAGGTGCCACCGGTGGTCAGGTTGCCGGAGCCGTTGACGGCCGTGTCTTCGGTGACGATACCCGAGGTGGCACCGCTGATCACCGCCACATCGTTCGTGCCCTGGATGGTGACCGTGACACTCGACGAAGTGCCGTCGGCGCTCTTGACCGTGAACGTCTCCGTCAGCGATTGATCAGCACGCAACGCCTGGACCGTGGCGTTGCTGTTTGCAGCTGCATAGGTCCACGTGCCATCGGCGGCGAGCGTGAACGTGCCGTACGTCCCCGCCGTGGCAGCCTGCGGCTGGAACACCGCCTCGCCCGCATCCGGATCGACGATCGCCAGCGTGCCGCCCGTCCTGAGCTGTCCGCCCGCATCGACCGCCGTGTCTTCCGTGACCGAGCCCGAGCCCGGGGTGATCACGGCTGCATCGGCCACCGGCGTCACGTTCAGGCTCAGCGTGTTCGGTGCCGCATCGAAGGCACCCGCGCTGTCCTGCACGCTGAAGCTGAACGACGCATACGGCGCGCCGTTGCCATTGGCCGCCGGCACGTACACCAGGTGGCCGGCGTTGATCTCGGCCACCGAGATGATCTGTCCGGCGACGACCGCCGCGCCGTTCAGCAGCAGCGTGCCGGCCGCCGGCGGCGTGTCGATGCGCACGTTCGTGAGCGTCTGCCCCGCATCCGCATCGGCAAAGCCGAAATCGCCCGGCTGCACCGTGTAGCTGCTGTCTTCGGCCAGCGTGCGTGTCACGTCCGCGCCGGTCGGCGGCGTGTTGGTGCCGACGTTCACCGTGACGTTCGCGGTGGCGCTCGCGCCGCTCGGGTCGGTCACCGTGTACTGGATCTGCACCGCGCCGCTGAAATTGGTGGCCGGCGTGAAGACCACGTGGCCGCTCGCGTCGACCGACACCGAGCCCTGGGCCGGGTTGGCCAGCACCGGGTTGCTGACGGTCAGCGTGTCGCCGTCGACATCGTGGTCGTTGGCCAGCACGTCGATCGTCACCGAGGCGTTGATGGCGGTCGAGGCGATGTCGTCGGCCGCCACCGGTGCGTCGTTCACCGAGGTGATCGTCAGCGCCAGCTGCGCCGTCGAGGTGGCCGTGCCGTCGCTCAGCGTGTAGGTGACGACCGGCACGGCGCCGTGCCAGTCGGGGTTCGGCGTGAAGGTGTAGCTGCCGTCGGCATTGAGGCGCAGCGAGCCCGTGGCCGGATCGACGGCCGTCAGCCCGGCCGCATAGGTGTTGCCGTTGAAGCTGAACTGCGTCACCGACAGCGTATCGTGGTCGGCGTCGGTGTCGTTGGCCAGCACATTGCCGCTGGCGGTGCTGTCTTCGTCGAAGGCCTTGCCGTCGTTCACGCCCACCGGCGCATCGTTCACCGCGGTCACGGTGATGTCGAGCGAGGCCGTCGAGCTCGCGCTGCCGTCGCTCACGGTGTAGGTGACGGTCGGCACCGCGCCGTTGTAGTTCGGCGCCGGCGTGAAGGTGTAGCTGCCGTCGGCTGCGATCAGCAGCGTGCCGACGTTGGCGAGGGTCGCCGTCTGGCCCGCGGCATAGGTGCTGCCGCCGATGCTGAACTGCGTCACCGCGAGGCTGCTGCCCGCGTCGACATCGCTGTCGTTGGCGAGCACGCTGCCGAGCAGCGGCGCGTCTTCGGTCGCGCTGCCGGTGTCGTTGACCGCCACCGGCGCGTCGTTCGTGCCGTTGACGGTGATCACCACGCTGCGCGTCGTGCCGTCGGCGGTGGTCACGGTGAAGCTGTCGGTCACGCTGGTGCCCGCCGCCAGCGACTGCACGTTCGGCGCCGCGTTGTTCAGCGCGTAGCTCCAGGTGCCGTCGCTCGCGAGCGTGAAGCTGCCATGGGCCCCGGCGCTGCCGCTCTGCGCGACGAAGACGGATTCGGCCGGGCCGTCCGGGTCGACGACCGTCAGCTTGCCGGTGCTGCCCGGCACCTGGTCTTCGGTGACGCTGCCGGTGAGCGGGCCGGTGATCACCGGCGCATCCGGCGTCGCCGCGACGTTGATCGTGACCGCCGAAGCGGTCGGCGTCGTGCCGTCGCTCACGGTGTACGGGATGTTGACCGGGCCGTTGAAGTCCGCCGCGGGCGTGAAGGTCAGCGTGCCGTCCGGATTGAGCGAGACCGTGCCCTCGGGCAAGGTCACCGGGCTGCCGACCGCGATCGGCTGGCCGGCCACCTGGGTGACGCTCAGCACAGGGCCGTCGACATCGGTGTCGTTGGCGCGCGGGTCGAAGTTGACCGGCGTGTCTTCGGTGGCCGAGACCAGGTCGGGATGCGCGACCGGCGCGTCGTTGACCGGCGTGACGTTGAACGTGAAGGTGTTCGGCGTGGCGTCGAAGGCGCCTGCGCTGTCCTGCACGCTGAAGCTGATGCTGGCATAGCCRCTGCCGTTGCCGTCGGCGGCCGGCGTGAACACCAGGTGCCCGGCGGCGATGTCGGCGGCCGAGACGACGGTGCCCGCCGTGACCGGCGTGCCGTTGAGCAGCAGCGTGCCGGCGGCCGGCAGCGCATCGATGCGCACGCCGGCGAAGGACTGGCCGGCGTCCGGGTCGCTGAAGCCGAAGTCGCTCGCCTGCAGGCTGTACGCGCTGTCTTCGTTCTGCGCGTGCGAGGCGTCCGCGCCGCTCGGCGCGGTGTTCGCGCCGACGTTGACGGTGACGGTGCCGGTCGAGCTTGCGCCCGACGGATCAGAGACCGTGTAGGTG
>NZ_JBFUCB010000625.1:0-3434 GCF_056405435.1 Rhizobacter sp. P1_G5
CTGCAGTATAGGCACTGCACAACATTATCTCTGTCATTCTCGCTGGTGCGCGACTTTCGTACGTCGCCAGCACCACCATTCGACCACTGAGTGCAGCCATTTCGTTCTGCGTATAGCGAGCAGTTTCGTTTCCCACCATATTTGTGATGCCAAATTTCAATATAGTGCCATCATAAATTGAAACAAGCATGTATACAGAAGTACTATCGGGACTCAGCCAGCTGTTGCCATTTATTCTTCTTTCAATAGTGTCGAGCGCAGCCCCAAAAGCTAGACCTAAGGCAGCACCTTTTAGACCGCCCTCCACCGCTGCACCGGCCACAATCACCGGGTTAAACGGTGCGCAACCGCCGCTCGTAGCAGCATCACATGCCGCACTTACTCCAATCCCGCCAAGCACTCCTACACCAGTCCCGATAGTTGCTCCGGCCTTCGTAAATATCGAAGAGCATGACTCCGGATGACTGAGGCAATTGAAGATATACCCAAACGCCCCCGACTGGGCCCCATTCGCGAATTTCCCTCCGCCTATGACGGAAACCGTCCCACCCACGATTGCGCGGATTGCGACGTTTCCTACTGGATTACCCGCATCGATCCGTCCTCCAAGGCCTTGTGCCGCACCTGCAGCCAGTGCGCCTCGACCGCACTCCCCGCCACCAACCACAGATGTGATGCAGCCTGCGCCGGCATGCAACAGCACCCGCCCTAATCCGCTGTCACTCCAGAATGCCGCGGTCGCCATACGATCAGCCGCTCCTGATGCGCTGAAGGCATATTTCGCGCTGGAGGCAGCGTTTCCGCTCAACTCTGCACCCAGGCTCCCAGCGCCATAGAAGACTAGCGAACTGAACGCACCCTGCGTTGCCCCTTTCATATTCCCCGTGCTCACGGCGCCGGAGGCGAATCCAGCGATGGCGGTATTGGCCAACGCGCTTTCAGTCAACGCGAAATAGCCCTGTGGACCGAGCGCCACCGCCACCCAGACACCCAAGATCTGGCGGAAGGTGTTCTGATCAATCATGCCGGTCGCCCGGCCGATGATGGCCCCGACCAGTGCCGCACACATCAGCCCGCAGCGGCCATCCGCGTCCACATCATTCAACGGCCGGTTGTAGACGTAGCTGTACGCGTTGTAGGTCTGGATGTCGAACCGATCGCCCACCACTGGGTCGGCCTGCATGAAGCGCCCGATCATCGGGTCGTACAACCGCGCGTTCATGTGGATCACGCCGAGGTCGTCTAGGTGCTCGTGCCCGGTGAATCCGCGGTCCGTGCCGTTGGCCGCATCCGGCGCGCCGCCGTGGTAGTCGCCGATCAGTGCGTTGCCCGGATCCGTCGGCCCATTCGCGTAGCGGCGCTTGCCCCACGGGTCGTAGGCGTAGCGGATCGTCTTCACCACACTGCGCCAGTCGCCTCCGCCGGCCACCGTCACCGCCACCGTCGAGCCGAGGTGGTCCTTGTGCCAGTACTCCAGCTTGCTCGTCGTCGCCGGTGCCGCGGCCGTCGTCGTCAGCAGCACCGTCGCGGTGCCCGCCGAGATGTAGTGCCGGTTCGTCGTGACCCCGTTCTCGTCGGTCTCCTGCTCGTAGCTGAGCCCGTTCGCGCCGTCCGGGTGCAGGGTCCACGTCGTGCGCGTGCCGCGGCTGGTCTTGCGCAATTCGACCAGGCGTTGTTCGGTCTCGCCATACACCCAGTCGTAGGTCGGTGCTGCCGCACCACCCGTGCTCACCCCGATGATGCCCGGCGTGACACCGTCACCCTGCGGCAGGTTGAAGCTGTTGTAGCGCACGCTGCGGTACCGCGCATCGCCCAGTGCCCGCGTCAGGTTGCCCTGCGCGTCGTACTCGTAGTCGGCGCTGTACGTCGGCCCGCCGGCGCGCGTGCGGATCGCGCTCACCGCATGCGGCAGGCGCTGGCCGCTCGCAGGGTAGATGTACGAGCCGACGTCGCTCTTGAAGAGGATGTTGCCGATCGCGTTGTAGGCCAGTGTCACGTCCTGGGTCACGCCACCCTGGTTCGTCACCTGGTACTGCGTCAGCCGGTTCAACTCGTCGTAGACGAACCACTCGCCCACGTTCAGATTGGTGCCGGCTCCATTGATGTCGATGCGCCGGGTCAGGTTGCCGAGCGCATCCCACACGTACTGGTGCTTGAACACGTCCATTGCCGCCGCGTTGCCGATGTCGGTGCCGAGGCCCGCCCCCGCGTCGGTGACGCGCCCGCTCATCGGGTCGAAGCGGGTATGCGTGCTCACGCCATGGCCCAACAGCGCGTCCTCCACCTTGCCCCAGGCGTTCACCCGCTGCGCCGTCCAGTAGGCGTAGCCGCTGCCGTTGTGCACCGTCTGCAGCGCACCGAGCTTCGTGTAGCCGTACTGCACGCTCACGCCGGTCTGCCAGCTCTGCTTCACGAGCCGGCCGAAGTTCGCGTCGTACTCCATGCTCTGCGAGAAGGTCTTCTGCACGTAGCGCGGATCCGGGCTGATCGCCGTCGTCGCGTTCACCGGCCGCAGGTAGCGGTCGTACACCGCCGAGCGCACCACGCCGTGCGTCGTGCTGCTGCCGCACAGCTTGCCCTTGGTCGCGTTCGCGCCGCCGCTGGCGGCGGACAGGCAGGCCGTGCCGTTCGGCGCGCCGCTCACCGTGTCGTAGAAGTAGGTGGTCTTGAAGTCCGGCGTCAGCTTCTCGACCASCCGGCCCAGTACGTCGTAGCCCAGCGTGCTGCTCGTTCCAGCCGCACGCTGGTTCGGGCTCTGCTGCGATGTCAGCTCGCCCAGCGCGTTGTAGCCGTAGGTCCAGTAGCCCTTGTTCGGGTCCAGCATCGCCGTCTTGCGGCCGCGCCCGTCGTAGCGTATCTCCACGCGGTTGCCCAGCGGGTCCACCGTCGTCACCAGGCTGCCCTGCGCGTCGTACAGGAACGCGGTCTGCGCGTGCTGCGCATCCTCAGCCAGCACCACATGGCCTTGGGCGTCGCGCCATTGGACGTCGGTCTGAACTGCGGTTTCGGGTCGACCTGGAATGGGCCTGCCGCGCCGCGTCACCGTCGTCTTCGCGCCCTCGTAGGCGTAGCGCACCACCATGAACTGCATCGCACCCGGTGCGCGACCGAAGGCGTTGAGCTCCGCGATCGCGCCCGCGTCGGTGATCCCTTCGCTGCCCTCGCCGTTGTCGGCCGTGTACACCGCCAGCGGTCGTCCGATCACGTCGAACTGCGTGTACGTGAAGCCGTAGGCGCTGCCGTTGATGCCCGAACTCAGCGTGTCCAGGAAGTACGGCTGCGTCGTCAGCACCGTCGCGCCGTTCTGGTTGTAGAACGTGTCGGCCACGATCAGCCTGCACGTCGCGCCGGGATCGCAATCGAACGCCTGCGTCACGCTGCGCATCGTGCGGCCGCGCACGTCCTGGTAGACACGGGTCCACGGCCCGCTGACC
>NZ_JBFUCB010000626.1:0-3433 GCF_056405435.1 Rhizobacter sp. P1_G5
GTTCTGTTTCGACCGGATGCTCTCGGCGGAATCTTCTTCGGAGTGGACATCCTGCTTGGGTTTCAGCAAAGGCCGTGTCTCGAGGCTGCCGTGGGTGCGTTTCATGAAAGGGGTTCCTGGTGTTGGACTGTATGCCTCAGTCGCACCCGTGCCTGAAAGGTTCCACACTACAAACCCTCGAAGAACCCCAGCGACGGCGCGAAGAAATACTCCCCGCCCTTCAGCGTCACGAACCCCGACATCCGCTGCGACAGCGTCGGCGCCTGCGCATCGCCCCAGCCGGCATGGTGGCGGTGCTTCACCGCGCCGCCCTGGCCGGCCAGCGGGTCGATGCCGGTGTGGCCGAGCACGAAGCCCTCGTCGTTCGCCCAGTTCGCCTGCGAGAACTCGAACTGCTCGACGATGCTCGCCTGGCAGGCCATGAACAGCAGCCCGACGCCGTGCGAGGGCGCGTCGCTGAAGCGCCCCTGCGCATCCTGCCGCCGCTCGCCGTACGGCATGCTGCGCCGCGCCATCAGCCGCGCACGCTCGGCCGCCGGCGCGATGCCGAATTCGCGCACCGTGTCGCCGCGCGGATTCGTCTTGCGGATGTGCGCATGGAACGGGCATCGGAGCCCCTGCGGGTCGGCGGCGTAGTCGAAATCGTTGGCCACCGGCTCCTCCAGCCCGGCATGCCCCTGCATCGCGAGCGGCGTGCCATCCGCGAAACGGCCTACCAGCATCGCGCCGGCCAGCGCCACGTCGGCGGCAGCGCCGAGCTTGCGCAGCCCGCGCGCCAACGCCGCCTCGGCCTGCTGGAAGGCCTGCACGTTCTGCTCGAGCTTGCGGTAGACGACGTACGAGCCGTGCGCCGCCGGATCATCGACCGCCGCGTCGCGCACCAGCACCTGCGACAGCGCGAAGCGCGGCGACCACCGCTGGCTGCCCCCGCCACGCAGTGCGTCGCGGGCAATGTCCTCCTCGATCATCAACGGCTGGCTGCGCCCCGAGACGAAGCCGAAATGCTCGATCCCTTCGCCGCGGCCGTTGCGCCAGCTGCGGGCCTGCTCGATGCCCAGCAGCTCGACACCCTCGTGTGGCGCCGCCGTCCAATCGGCGAGCGCCGCCTCCACCTGCGGCGCCTCCCCCGCCAACTGCACCAGCGCGTGCACCTCGTCGCGCCAGGCCGGCTCCCAGCCGGCGTGGTCGGGGTCGCGCAGCATCGGCTGCCGGTCCTTCAGGCCTTCGACGAAAGCCGGGTCCGACGGCCAGCGCTCGCGCGGCACCTGCAGCGCGCGGTAGCCGCGGGCCGACAGCAGGCACGACACGAACAGCGGCGTCTGCAGCACCGTGCCGGCCTCGCGCGCCGCGCGCACGCGCTGCGCATCGGCGAGCTGCGTGTCGGCGCGGCCGAGCCGCGGCCGCAGCGCGCGCAGGAAGTCGCGCCCGGCCTGCGCGTGCCCGAACCTCAGCAGCAGGTGCGCCGCGCGCGGCCGGCCATGGCCCTTCAACAGGTTGCCCTGCAACTGCGCCAGCAGCGCGCGTTCGTCGGCGGTGATCGTGGCCAGCGCGAGGGTCTTGCTCAGGTCGACGACCGGGGGGGCCATGGTGGGTCCTGGTGAGGCAGCCACGACAGCGTGCCTTCACGCCGCGTTCACGGCATCCCCAAGTTCGCGGAAAGCGAACCCCCCAGTTTGTCGATGTCAGGGCGTGTCAGCTGAGCGGCGCGAGCGCGGTGTAGTCGACCGCCTGCTCGCCGCGGCAGAAGCCGTACAGCTGCAGCCCCGACTGCCGCGCGATGTCGATCGCGAGCGAGGTCGGCGCCGAGATCGCGGCCAGCGTGCCGACCTGCAGCCGCACCGACTTGCGCACCAGCTCGTAGCTCGCGCGGCTGGACATCACGACGAAGCCCGGCTCGCCGAGCCGGCCCGCCAGCGCACGCCGGCCGAGCAGCTTGTCGAGCGCGTTGTGGCGGCCGACGTCCTCGGCCACGTCGAGCAATTCCCCCGCCGGCGTGGCCCAGCCGGCGGCATGGCAGGCGCCGGTCCTGGCGTTCAACGCCTGCCGGGCCGGCAGCGCAGCGAATGCGCGCAGCACCACGTCGGCCGGGATCGGCGGCTGGCCGGTGACGCGCTCGGTCGGCTGCAGGTCGAGCTGCGCCAGGCTGTCGATGCCGCACAGCCCGCAGCCGGTGCGGCCTTCGAGCGAGCGCTTGCGGTCCTTCAGCGCCGCGAACGCGCGCGACGACACCGTCATGTGCACCTCGCAGCCGCGCGCATGCGCCATCACCTCGATGTCGCGGCATTCGTCGCGGCCGGTGATCAGCCCTTCGGAGAGCGCGAAGCCGAGCCCGAGGGCTTCCAGGTCGGTCGGCGTGGCCATCATCACCGCGTGCGACAGCCCGTTGAAGACCAGCGCGACCGGCGACTCCACCGCCAYGGTGTCGCTGCGCTCGCTCGCGACCGCGCCGACATGGCGGCGCACCGACACCGCCTCGGTGGGCGGCAGGCTGTCGGGCAGGYCGCAAGTGCCGGGTGTGGCGGTCGTGTCGGGGTGGGGCAGGCTCATGTCGGTCGGCGTGCGGTGTCGGTCGCGAAGGCCCGCCATTGTCCGGCCTCGTCGACCTGCAGGCGCACCCAGCCGGGGCCGACCGCGTCGCCGATGCGGGCATCGCTCATCTGCGTGTAGAGCCGGATCAGCACGCTGACGCGCACCCCCAGCCGTTTGGCCAGCCGCGTCAGCGCGACGCCGCGGCCGTCTTCGTCGAGCTCGAGCAGTTCCTGCAGCGCACGCTCCTCGAGCGGCGCGGGTGCGTTTTCAGGCCCCTCAGGCGACTGCGGTGTCGGCGACATCACGCGCCTTCGCCACCGGCGAATCCAGCGGGCGCAGCGTCAGCACCACCGGGATCGACTTCGAGGTCGGCGTGCGGGCGCCGATCGCGAAGCTCTGCAACGGCACCAGCGCGTTCGTCTCGGGGTAGTAGCTCGCGATGCAGCCGCGCGGAATGTCGTACTCGACCAGCAGGAACTTCTCGGCGCTGCGCCGTTCGTCGCTGCCGTCGTCGCCGAAGTACACGCTCGTGATGTCGACCCAGTCGCCGGCCTTCATGCCGAGTTCCTTCAGGTCGTCGCGGTTGATGAAGACCACGCGGCGGTGCCCGTAGACGCCGCGGTAGCGGTCGTCCATGCCGTAGATCGTCGTGTTGTACTGGTCGTGCGAGCGCACCGTGGCGAGCGTCAGCACGACCGCATCGGTCTGCTTGCGGGCGCGGTGCACGGCGGTATCGCGCGGCACCGGGTGGGCGCTGAACTGCGCCTTGTTCGATGCGGTGACCCACACGCGTTCCGATGCGGTGTTGCGCAGCCGGAAGCCGCCCGGCTTCCTGATCTTCTCGTTGAAGCCGGCGAAGTCGTCGAACACCGCCTCGATCTTGTCGCGGATGCGGCTGTAGTCC
>NZ_JBFUCB010000627.1:0-3430 GCF_056405435.1 Rhizobacter sp. P1_G5
GCGCCAGCGTGGCGGCGCTGGCGGGGCTTGTCAATTGCTGCTGTCGATCGAACTCACGCGTTCTCGCGACAACGGGGTCACGGTGGTGCCGCGGCGCTCGACGACCGAGCGCTGTTCGAGCACCTGGTCGGTCAGCCGCAGCCGGCCGCGCACCTCGAAGTAGCTGGTGTTCACGCCGACCTGCTGCGCGTTCAGCTCGGGGAAGGTGGCGGGGAGCTGCGCCTTGATGTCGGCCGGGGTCTTGAACGGCGTGCGCTGGCGCACCTGCACCAGCCGCTCGGCGCTGCCGAGGTCCAGGCCCGGGATCACCGCGGCCAGCACCTCCTTGCTCGCGGTGTTGGCGTTGATCGGGGTGCGCGTCGGCAGGATCGTCACATAGGGCTCCAGCCGGGCGAGCGCCGCGGCGTCGACGCCCAGCCAGGTCAGCTGGTCGAAGCGCTTCGGCAGCAGCGGTGCGTTGGCGGTGCCTGCGGGGGCGCTGGCGCCGGGCGCCGGCGGCGTTGCCTGGACCAGGCCCTTCGCGAGGTTGTCGGCCACCGTCACCGCGACGTTGGCGCGCTCGCACAGGCGGCGGAACGCCAGCAGGTCGGGCTCGCTGATCTTGCCGCCGTCGACCAGGTTGCTCAGGTTGAAGCGCGCCTGCAGGTCGGTGATGCCGCCGGACAGGAAGGCCTCGGGCGCGTCGTCGGTGTTGTCCTTGTCGGCAGCGAGGAAGGTGGACAGCCGGGCCTCCTCGAGCGGCACCGCCCAGGGTTCGCCGAGGTTGTCGGAGCCGCCGGACTTGGCGTCTTCCTTCAGGATGATGCGCGACCAGTCGAGCGCGCCCGACAGCATCCAGCCGGACTGCGAGCGCGAGCGCTCGGCCGTCTCGACCTGCACCGCGCGCCATTGCTGCCAGACCATCGACACCGCCAGCGTCGCGATCAGCGTGACGATGATCATTGCCATCAGCAGCGCGGCGCCGCGCTGGGCGGCCGGCGGGGAGGTGGCGTGGCGCGTCATTGCGGGCCGATCGTCACGTCGCGCGTGACGTTGCCGGAGAAGCCGCTGCCCTCGCCGAACGTCAGCACAAGCCGCACGCCCTGCGGCAGCGGGGTCGTGACGCCGCTCGGCGGATTCGGCTGGCCGGACCCGGGTCCGGTATTCGGCTGCGTCGGGTCGGCGCTGGATTGCGCATTGGTCCAGGCATTGCCGCGGTAGTAATACACCTGCCAGTCCGACAGGTGGGTCAGCGTGCGCAACTGGCCGACCTCGCTGCCGAGGAACTGCTGGCTCGACATCCAGTTCTGCTGCAGCTCGCTGGCCGTCGTGACGACCGGGCCGGCCCAGCGCAGCCAGGTGCCGCCGCGCAGCGACCACACCACCATCTGCAGCCCGCCGGGCACGCGGCGCGTGACGCGCATCGAGGCGCCGTCGAAGGCCATCGCGCTCGGCAGCACGCCGCTGTCCTGCGCGTTGTCGAGGTCCTGCTCCCACTGCGCGAGCACGCTGCTCACGCGCAGCACCTGCTCCAGCCGCTGCTGGCTCGCGGCGCGCGCGCGCACGATGCCGTCGACGCCCTGCCACGACATCATCGCGACGATCGCCATGATGGTCATCGCGACCAGCACCTCGATGAGGGTGAAGCCGCGGGCAAGGGGGGCGCGCAGGGGTGGCGTGTCCATCAGCGCGGCAGGATGGTCGAGAGCGTCAGCACCGGCTGGTCGTCCTCGTTGAAGATCTGCGCGTCGACGCGCCGGAAGTTCGGGTTCGGCGTCGGCCGCGTGGCCTGCTTGCCCTTGTAGCTGGTGCCGAACTGGTCGCAGCTGAATTCGGCGTCGCCGACGCTCGGGAAGGTGTGGCTGAGCTTCAGGCCGGTGAGCTGGTTCTCGGCGCACCACTGGGCCGCGGTGACCTCGACCAGGCGCTGCGTGTTGTTGGTCAACGCGCCGGCCGCCTTGATGCCGGCGCCCAGCGTGACCGCGATGATGGCGAGCGCCACCAGCACCTCGATCAGCGTGAAGCCGCTCGCTTTGGCGAGATGCGGACGGTGCTTGCTCATGGCTGCGCGACCTGCTCGTTCTCGAGCACCACGAAGGGCCCGAGCCCGTCGGTGCCGAGCGCGACGCTCTGGTCGTCGAGGTGCAGCACGATGCGCTGCGCGCCGATCAACGGCTCGGGGCCGAGCACGATGCCCTTGGAGCCCGCGATGTCGGCGGAGACTTCGGGCGTCAGCCACTTGGTCGGCAGGTCGTTGGTGGTCGGCAGCCCGACGAAGCGGAAGCCTTCGGCCGCATTCGGCTCGGCGGCGCGCGGCAGCCAGGTCACCGGGATGCCCGWGGCGCGCGACGCGGCGCGCGCCGATTCGAGCAGCGCGACCAGCCGGGCGGCTTCGTGGTCGAGCCGCGTGCTGGCCGGGTTGCGGATCGACAGGCTCGCGACGGCCGACGCGATGGCGATCAGCGTGATCACCACCAGCAGCTCGATCAGCGTGAAGCCGCCCGCGTGCGCCCGGCCTGCGGGCGACGCGGCACGGCAACGCTCATTGCCAGGAGCCAACTTCGGCGTCTTTGCCTTCACCGCCCACCTGGCCGTCGGCACCGAGGCTGTAGACATCGATCTCGCCTTTCACGCCCGGGTTGGCGTATTGATACGGCTTGCCCCAGGGGTCGTTGGGCAGCTTGTCGAGGTAGGGCTTCCAGTTCGGCGGGATGGTGCCGGTCGTCGGCTTGACGACCAGGGCCTGCAGGCCCTGCTCGCCGGACGGGAAGCGCTGGTTGTCGAGCTTGTAGAGCTTGAGCGCCTGCATCAGGTTGTTGACGTCGGTGCGGGCGGCGGTGACGCGCGCTTCGGCGGCACGGTCCAGCACGTTCGGGACGATCAGCGCCGCCAGCACGCCGATGATCACCAGCACGACCATCAGTTCGATCAGCGTGAAGCCGCGGTGGCGACGCGGGGCTTGAAGAGAGGCTCGGGTCATAAGAGTGTCAGCAACAATCACGTTACCGTTCGGAGGTGAACGATCAATCATAATCGTCGAATGACTGCGAGATTGTCGGCATTCGTAATCTGGGCCCTGGTGGCCRGATCCATCGTGTTCTGGGGGATGCGCCTGTTCGTGCGGCCGACCCCTGCGCCTTCCAATGCGGTGACGGTGGCGACCTCGGTCGGCCTGCGCGGCGACCTGACGCGGCTGCTCGGTGCCGAGCCGGTCGCGGCCGTGGCCGAGGTCTCGCCGGCCGCCAACCGCTTCAAGCTGATCGGCGTGATGGCGGCGAAGAACAGTCCCGAGGGGTCGGCCCCGGGCGTCGCACTGATCGCGGTTGATGGCAAGCCGGCGCGGGCGTTCCTGGCCGGCGCGCGTGTCGACGAGAACTGGATCCTGCAGACCGTGAGCCTGCGCACCGCGTCGATCGGCCCGCTGCAGGGGACGCCGGCGCTGGTGCTCGAG